>DASZFN010000242.1:0-9159 GCA_035939715.1 Gemmataceae bacterium
CGGGGATCGGCGGCCGTGTCCGGGCATAGGTAGCTCTTCCCCGTGGCCGCCACGTAGCCGGTGATGCCGTTGCCTTCCGCCCTGGCATAAAGGATCCGCTCCGCGGCGGCCGGCTTCATCCCCTCATGGACCAGAGGTTCCAGCCGGCCACTGTGCGGATCGAGCAGAGTGATCTTGATAACATCGTAGTGAAGCAGATCGTGCGTCAGCCGGCGGATGTTCTGCTTGAGAAGCTCGACGCGCTCTTCCATGCTGAGGTCCGCAAGCTGCTCGGCGCCAAGGGCAGCCAGGGCGCTGCCGGCCTGGTGGAGGGCATCGAGCTTCAGTTGCTGCTGCGTTTCCGCCGTCACGTCGCGGCATAGCGCGATCAAGTGCGTGATGGGGTTAGCCTCAGAGGCAACGGCCACCGGAGTAATGTGCAATTCCAGGTAGCGGTTATCGCGGCCGTGCAGCCGCGTCGCGACGGTTTTGCCATCAAGGGCCGTCTGGAAGGGTGAAAAATCCGGGCCGAGGTTGTCGGGCGATTCCAGGGCTTCGTAGAAACTGCGGCCCACAGCCTGCCCACCGCACCAGCGCTCGAACGTAGGGTTGGCCCACGTCACGCGCAGATCGGGAGTGACGACGGCCACGCCATCGGAGAGGGCATCCAGGATGCGTTCCGCTTGCAGAAGCTGTTCGCCACGCGCCCAGGCAGCGGCGTTGGCCGTGTCGGCGTAGATGCCGTCGAAGTGCTCGCTCTGCAGCAGCGCCAGTCCGCGCGCGGCGTCATGGACGCGCACCAGCTCACAGTCCGGCTGGCAGCGCTCCACGAAGTCCCCGGCTTGGTGATCGGGGCCTTCCAGGACAAGAATGCGCGGTCGATCCGACACGGGCTCTCCAAAGCGAGTAAATCCCCATGGATCTCGGACTTTAACCCGCAGCGCCAGCAAGGCGGCCCCTTGCTGGCGCTGCCGGCTGAGGTTGCAGATTGCGCGCCACTTCGCAAGTTTCCCTAGATTATAGGAAACAGCGAAAAAGCTCACAAGCCACGGCACTTGACACCTATTCCAGGCAGACCTACGATAACATGCTTTACCCCCAGATAGTTAGAGGCGGTCCGAAAAGGGGACAGGACTTTTTTTGGACAGCCCTTAGAGAAGGCAAGAGTCATGGCAGTTCCCAAGCGCAGGACCTCTCACGCTCGCCAGGGCAAACGGCGCAGCCATTTGCACGTCAAGCCGCTTCAGGTGCAGTACTGCAGCCGCTGCAACGAGCCCGTGTTGCCGCACCGCGTCTGTCCGAACTGCGGCCATTACCAGGGCCGCGAGGTCGTGCAGATGGAAGAGGAGAAATGAGCCATGCAGATTGCCCTGGACGCGATGGGCGGCGACTCCGCGCCCGGACCGATCGTCGCAGGCGCGGTCCAGGCGGTGGCAGCCGATCCCGAGCTGCGCGTCATTCTGGTCGGCGAGCGCACGCAAATCGAAACTAGCCTCGCTCAGTTCGGCGGTACGTCAAACAGACTCGAGGTCTTCCATTGCACGCAGGTGATCACGATGGAGGAAACTCCCGTCGTCGCCCTGCGCAAGAAGCCCGATAACTCCATCAGCCGCTGCTGGCAACTTCTCGCCGAGCACAAGGTCGACGCCATTGTCAGCGCGGGCAACACCGGCGCCATGGTCGCGGGCGGCTTGCGGCTGCGGCGTTTTTTGAAGAACGTCCGCCGCCCCGGCATCGCCACCGTCATGCCAACGCTCAAGGGCGCCTGCGTGCTTCTCGACGTCGGCGCCAACGTCAATCCGAAGCCAGCGCATCTCTTCCAGTACGGCGTCATGGGCAGCATCTTTGCCCGGCATATTCTCAAGCGCGACAAGCCGACCATCGGCCTGATGAACGTCGGCGAGGAAGAGCAGAAGGGGCACGATCTTGCCAAGGAGACGCACGCCCTTTTCAACAACAGCGCCTTCCGCGAGCAGTTCATCGGCAACATCGAGGGGCGCGACATCAACCGCGGCGTCTGCGATGTGGTTGTCACCGACGGCTTTGTCGGCAATGTCGTCCTCAAGGTTTGCGAAGGTGTTTTTGAGTTCGTCGTCAAAATGATGGGGAAAGAAGTGCTCGGGGCGCTCGATGTGGAACGACAAAAGGGACAGCAGGCGCTGCAGGCGCTTGTCGATCGCTACGACTACAGTGCCCAGGGCGGCGCGCCGTTGCTCGGCATCGACGGGATTTGCATCATTTGCCACGGCAGCTCCGGTGACCGCGCCATCAAGAATGCCTTGGGAGTTGCAGCCCAGTATGCCCGCGCCGGGCTGAATGAGCTGATCGTGCGGGAGTTGGAAACCAGCCCCACGGTTTCAGGCGATGACGAATAAGGATTCCTAACTACACGGATTGTGTCTTGACGCAACTTGCTTTTCTATTCCCCGGACAGGGTGCCCAAACGATTGGCATGGGCCGTGCGCTGTGCACGTCGTTGCCTGCTGCGGAAGCCCTCTTCGCGGAGGCAGCGCAAGTTCTCGGTTACGATCTGGCCGAGCTTTGCGCCAATGGCCCGGCCGAGAAACTGAATTCCACGGTCGTCAGCCAGCCGGCCATTTTTGTTGCCAGCCTGGCAGCGCTGGAGTCGCTGCGTGCCGGCACTCCAGATGTTATTGATCAATGCAAAGCCGCGGCAGGATTGAGCCTGGGGGAGTACACCGCGCTTGTCTTCGCAGGTGCTTTGAGCTTTCGCGACGGTCTGCGGGTTGTGAAGCAGCGCGGGGAAGCGATGCAAGCCGCCGCGGACGCGACACCAAGCGGCATGCTTAGCGTGCTCGGACTGGAACAGCCGAAGGTCGAAGAACTCTGTGCGGCTGCGCGACAAAACGAGACACTCGAAGTGGCCAACATCTTGTGCCCAGGCAACATCGCTATTTCCGGCACAAAGACCGCTTGTGAGAATGCCGTCCGCGTGGCCGAGCAAATGGGCGCGCGCACAATTCCTTTGGCGGTGGCGGGCGCGTTCCATACCTCCCTCATGAAACCTGCCGATCAAGCGCTGGCCGCAGCGCTTTCCGAAGTAACCATTCAAGCGCCGCGTGTCCCTGTTTGGTCGAACGTGGACGCCCAGCCGCACACCGACCCCGCGGAAATTCGCCAACTCTTGGTTCGCCAGGTCCTGCAACCTGTCCTCTGGGAACAGACCATGCGCAATCTCCTGGCCGCCGGCTTCGACCGCTTCTACGAGATCGGTCCCGGCCGCGTGCTTGCCGGCCTCCTGAAGCGCGTGCAACGAAAAGTTGAATGCACCAATATCAGCGCGTAATTCGCGGCCCCGAACTTGTTATGCAGATTGGTTTGCATGCCCCTGATAGGCCGGCGTGCTCGGACAGCAAGGCGGAGAACTTTAAGACATTATCCAATAATGACTTATGTTACTTCCGCTTCGATTTCGATTTGGTTTGCACATTGGTTTGCTTTGCACGAGCGAGTAGCCAGTGCATGCATGCAAAGCAAACCTCCGCATCGAAGACGACAAAATTCTGATTCTCACGTCAAATCTTCTCTTGCCAACAGCGAATGAAAGTGTACACTAACATGTGCACAACGGTGCATGCAGGCGCCGTGGAGAGCGTGTTCTATTACAACTCGAGCCCTTCCTTGTCGTGAAGCAAGCAAAAGGAAACGCAAGGAAATTTCAAGCAAGCATTGCCTCTTTCCTTTTCTCTGCTTTCGTCATATTTTTCCCCTTTTATGTGCGCGCCAGCCGGCCGCCAAGGCGATGCGGATGCTTGCCATCCAAGTTACCTTGCCCGTCAAGCGTAAACTGTGGTACATAACCCAATGCCAGGAAGGCAATTTCGCCGTTCGCCTTTCGCGGGCCGGCCTGTGTTCGCTTGGAGGACTGTATCGTGGCTTCCGTTGAAGAACGTGTGATTGCGATTGTCTGCGAAAACCTGGGGGTGAACAAAGAACAGGTCACCCGCTCGACCTCGTTTACCGAGGACATGGGCGCGGATTCCCTCGACATCGTCGAGCTCGTCATGGAACTGGAAGAGGAGTTCGAGATCACCATACCCGACGACCAGGCGGAAAAGATCAAAACGGTCGGTGAAGCGATCGAGTACATCGAACGGGAGATAGCCAAGAAATGACCCGGCGCGTCGTCATTACCGGGATGGGAACGGTCAATCCGCTCTCGACCGATGTCAAGGAATTCTGGCAGGCGCTCTGCGCCGGCCGGAACGGCATTAGTTTGATCGAGCAGCTTGACACCGCGCCCTTCAAGGTCCATTTTGGGGGCGAGGTGAAGAACTTCGATCCCAAGACCGTGCTGGACGCGAAGGTCGCCCGCCACCTGGACCGTTTTTCCCAGTTTGCTCTAGTGGCCGCCATCAGCGCGGTCAAGGACAGCGGTCTGGATATCGGCAAGGAAGATCCGTACCGGGCCGGCACCATTGTCGGCAGCGGCATCGGCGGCCTCAACGAATTTGAGGAGCAGCACTCCCGCTTTATCGCAGGCGGACCGGGCAAGATAAGCCCGTTCGTTATCCCGAAAATGATTCCGAATGCCGCGCCCGGCAACATCTCCATTCACTTTGGTCTGTGCGGTCCCAACACGGCCGTTTCCACGGCTTGCGCTTCGGCGGCGAACGCCATTGCCGACGCCTTGCGTGCCATCCAGTGGAATTACGCCGACGTCATGATCACGGGCGGTTCCGAGTCGGTCATCACGAACATGGGCTTGGGAGGGTTTATTTCCGCTCGTGCCCTGTCGTTGCGCAACGAGGACTTCCAGCATGCCAGCCGGCCATTCGATAAAGACCGCGACGGGTTTGTGTTGAGTGAAGGGGCCGGCATCCTGGTGCTTGAGGAGTTAGAGCACGCGCGGCGCCGCGGCGCTCCGATCTACGCGGAACTGCTGGGGTGCGGCAGCACGGCGGATGCGCATCATATCACGGCGCCGCATCCGGAAGGCGCCGGCGCCGCGCGGGCCATGCAGATGGCGCTTAAAGATGCCCGCTTGAATCTCCAGGACATTCAGTACATCAATGCCCACGGCACCAGCACGCCGCTGGGCGACGAAGCCGAGACCAAGGCGATCAGGCAAGTCTTCGGCGAACACGCGCGCCGCCTGGCGGTCAGCAGTACCAAGAGCATGCTCGGGCACACGCTGGGCGCCAGCGGCGGCATTGAGCTGATCGCCTGTGCTCTCTCCATTGTCCACGGCGTCATTCATCCGACCATCAACTACCAGACCCCCGATCCTGCCTGCGATCTTGATTACGTCCCCAATACCGCACGCCGCACCCGCGTGGTCCGTGCCCTGTCCAACAGCTTCGGCTTCGGCGGGCACAACTGCTGCCTGGCGATTGGGGCATTGATTTGAGCCTTTCCGTTGACTAAACAATCTCCAGAGGAAGTTTGGCTGCAACCCGGCAGGGGAGCGCGTCGCGCTCCCCTGGCAGGTCGCGGCAAACGTTATTGTGGCAACGTCTGGATTTCACCATGATTCCTGTTCTGGACACCATCGCGACACGCGCGGAAAACGTTAGCCTCTCACCACAAGAAGTCGCACGCTATAGCCGGCATCTCATCATGCCGGAGGTCGCTCTGGAGGGACAAAAGCGCCTCAAGGCTTCGCGCATCTTACTGATCGGAGCCGGCGGCCTCGGTTCTCCCCTCGGCTTGTACCTTGCTGCCGCCGGCATCGGCCGCATCGGCCTGGTTGACTTCGATGTCGTCGATTTCAGCAATCTGCAGCGGCAGGTTTTGCACGGTACTCCCGACGTCGGCCGACCCAAACTGCAATCGGCCAAGGATCGTTTGGAGGCGATCAATCCCGGGGTGCGCATCGATCTATATGAAACTCGCCTGACCTCCGCCAATGCCCTGTCGATCTTCGAGCCTTACGATATCATCATTGACGGCACCGATAATTTCCCGACGCGCTACCTGGTTAACGACGCCTGCGTCTTGCTCAAGAAGCCGAACGTCTACGGCAGTATTTTTCGCTTCGACGGCCAGGCTTCTGTCTTCCATCCGCCCCATGGTCCGTGTTACCGCTGTCTTTATCCCGAACCGCCTCCCCCGGGAGAGGTGCCGAGTTGTGCCGAGGGGGGCGTCCTTGGCATCTTGCCGGGCTTGATTGGCTGCATCCAGGCCACAGAAGCGATCAAGCTGCTGCTCGGCAACGGTTCGCCGCTCGTTGGCCGCCTGCTGCTTTACGACGCCTTGCAGATGAAGTTTCAGGAGTTCAAAGTCCGGCGCAACCCCAAATGCCCGATGTGCGGCGACAAGCCGACGGTCTCGAAGCTTATCGATTACGAACAATTCTGCGGCATGCGCGGCCAGGAGGCTCCGGCCCCGGCCGTTTCCGACGACCAGCATGAGACTACCGTTGACGAGCTCAAGCGCCGGCTCGACAGCGGCGAGAAGCTTTTTGTGCTGGATGTGCGCAATCCGGAGGAGTATCAGATCTGCCGGATCCCCGGCAGTACGCTGATCCCGCTGCCGCAATTGCCGCAACGCTTCCAGGAACTGGACAAGGATCGTGAGATCGTCATCCATTGCAAGAGCGGCATGCGCAGTCTGAAGGCCCAGCAGTTCTTGCGCGGCCAGGGGTTCGAGAACACCAAGAACCTGAAAGGCGGCATCCTGGCCTGGGCCGACAGCATTGACCGTTCGATGCCGAAATACTAGCAGCCGTAGGGCAGGTTTCTAACCTGCCGTATTGCGCATGGCAGGTTGCAAACCTGCCCTACAAGGCAACGCGATGGCACAAACAATCGACTGGTATTATCATCGCAAGGGTTGAACCGGCTGCAAGAAAGCTCAGGGGTTCCTTGAGTCCAATCGCTTGCAGGTCGAGGAACAAGGCGATGCCGGCAAGGAACGCCGCGGACGAAGCGAAGCTCTTGCTCTGGCTAAAGCAGCGGACAAGGTCATAGTCGCCCGTGGCAAGAAAGTCGTCGAGTTTGACATGAAAAAGAGCCCGCCCGAAGACGATGCCTTGCTGGCTCAAATACTGGGTCCCACCGGAAACCTGCGCGCCCCGACTTTGAGGAAGGGCAAAATGCTACTGGTCGGCTTTAGCGACGAAGCCTATCGTCAATTCTTCTCGGGCTGAGTCATCACGGCTCCAAGGAATAGGAGTACCGCCAATGGCTGCGACGGACCGCCGGACTGCCGAACAGCTCTTCCACGATTCGCAGGCGGGCGCGCGGGCGCGCGATTTTTCTCGCAAGCCCGCCACGCTGTGCTTCACGGACGATGAGTACCTGGACCACGAAACCTGGATTCGCCCCGCTTTTGAGCAACTGGGCAGCGTGCGCGGTCTGAACGTCCTTGATTTTGGCTGCGGGCATGGCATGGCAGCCGTCGTGCTGGCGCGCGCAGGGGCGCGAGTTACCGCGTTCGATTTATCAGGGGGCTACATCGGCGAAGCTCATCGCCGGGCATTCGCCAACCAAGTGGACATCGACTTCGTTCAGGCCGATGGAGAACGGCTTCCGTTTGCCGACAGCTCCTTCAATCGTATCTGGGGAAATGCAGTCCTTCATCATCTGAACGTGGATGTCGCTGCCAGGGAACTGCATCGCGTTCTTTGTCCCGGTGGATTGGCTGTTTTCTGCGAACCCTGGGGAGAAAACGCACTGCTCAACTGGGCGCGGGGCCGCATGCCTTATCCAGGCAAGCAGCGCACGGCGGACGAGTCCCCGTTAAGAGCGGAGCACGTGCGCGTGTTGGAAACGATCTTTCCTCGGGTAGACAGCAGAGGATTTCAACTCCTGGCCATGGCACGCCGCCTGATCGGTTCAGGAAAAGTGAGTGAGAGCCTTGATCGCTGCGATCGGAGTCTGTTTGCCCATTTCCCAGGCTTGCAACGCTATTGCAGGTATATTCTGCTCACCTTGCGGCGGTGACTTCATATAATTTACGGCAGGTTTTTTTCAGGTCTCTCCCATGGGTTTCCCAGCATGGAAGTGCCTGCAACAGCACCTGCGGCTGCTCCTGCGCCGAAGCAGCAGCCTTCCCTTTTTCAGCTGGCCTGGCCACGGTCGGCGCAGACAGCGTTCGCCTTTCTCCTGGGCGCCATCCTCACGCTGCTGGCGATCCTCGCCTATGGCTATACGCGTTGGGGCACCCGCCCAACCGAACTGGAACGCGGTGTCGGCATTACCTACCGCGTGGATCTGAACCATGCCACAAGGGCAGAGCTGTTGCAACTCCCCGGCATCGGCGAAAGTCTGGCCCGCCGCATCGAGGATTATCGGCTCGAACACGGGCGCTTCCAGCATGTCAATGACCTGATCGAAGTGCACGGCATCGGACCGGCGACGCTGGAGAGACTGCGGCCATGGGTACAGGTCAAATGGCAAGACGGCGAGCGCCTGGATCAGGAAGCGGACGAGCAGCGACCCGTTCTCAGACTAAGAGGCCGCGAGACGCCGCGAAGATCAGACTCCTCGTCGAGCGGCTCGAATGCCAAAGAGGCCAGTCTTAGCAGCCCCATCGACGTTAACCGCGCCTCCCTCACCGACCTGCAACGCCTCCCGGGCGTCGGCCCCAAAATGTCGCAAAAGATTGTGGATGAGCGCGAGAAATCGCCCTTCAAGTCCATCGATGACCTGCGGCGCGTGCACGGCATCGGGCCCAAGACATTGGAGCGCCTGCGTCCGCATGTCATCGTGAATGCCGAGTCAACGCGTATCGTCTCGGCCGACCGCGACGGCGACTCCAGCGAGCAGCACTGAGAGCAATCTTCACCCGTCCGGTATAATGAAGAGACCTACGTTAGCGTGCGCAATGCGGCGGCACACCAGCCCGAAGCGCCAGCGAGGGGCCTCGCTGGCGCTTCGGGCTGGCACAGATTCGCGCACCGTGCCTTTGATAGTGGACGGGAAAGCTGATGGTGGCAAAGTTTGAACTAGACGGCAGGCTTGAACCTGCGGGCGATCAACCCCAGGCCATTGAAAAGCTGGTGGCCGGATTTCGCAGCGGCCAGTTACGCCAAACCTTGCTCGGTGCGACCGGTACCGGCAAGACATTCACGGCAGCACATGTAATCGCGAATATCGGCAGACCGACCTTGGTCCTGTCGCATAACAAGACGCTCGCCGCCCAGCTTTACAAGGAATTCCGCGGCTTCTTTCCGCATAACGCCGTTCATTATTTCATCAGCTACTACGACTATTA
>DASZFN010000243.1:0-6446 GCA_035939715.1 Gemmataceae bacterium
CGACAATCAGCCGCATGGCCAGGAACTGGGTCGCAAGGGCAAGGAGGCTGTCCACCGGCACTTTACAGCCGAACGCATGGCGCGCGAGACCGCGGAAGTTTATCGGAACTACCTATGAGCGCAGCCGTTTTTCATACCACGCGCCGCATCGAGTTCGCCGACACCGACATGGCGGGCATTGTGCATTTTGCGAATTTCTTCCGCTTCATGGAAGCGGCGGAGGTAGAGTTCCTGCGTTCGCGCGGTCTCTCGGTATCCATGCCCTGGGACGGCGGACGGATCGGCTTTCCACGCGTGGCAGCGTCCTGTGACTTTGTGCGGCCCGTGACGTTTCAGGATGTGGTGGACGTGGCCGTGAGCATTGTCAAAATCGGCCGCAAGTCGGTCACCTATGGCTTTGAGTTTTCCAAAGACGGAGAAGTGGTCGCCCGCGGACAGGTCAGTTCCGTATGCTGCCGGGTTCATCCGGATCACGCGCTGGCGTCTATGGAGATCCCGCCCAGCTTCCGGGCAAAGCTTGAGG
Organism: Gemmataceae bacterium; assembly: GCA_035939715.1. Lineage (GTDB taxonomy): Bacteria > Planctomycetota > Planctomycetia > Gemmatales > Gemmataceae > DASZFN01. The sequence goes on from DASZFN010000243.1 coordinate 524, forward strand.
CTGCCGATTGATTATGCCGTCAGGAACTTATCTTCAGGAACTGAATCGACGCCTATCTGATGGCTTGAGCCGTCTGTCAGACGAGTCACGAGAGCGACATGCAACTTATCTTCGTAATCAGCAGAACAGCGATGGCGGATTTTCCGGGCGTGAGGGCGGTTCCGATCTTTACTACACCGGTTTTGCCTTGCGTTCGCTGGCCGTCCTTGGCGGTTTGACGAATGACGTTACCGATCGGGCGGCCGACTTTCTGCGCCAAAGCTTGACGCAGGAGGCCAGCGTCGTTGACTTCTTCTCCCTTCTCTACGCCGCGTTGCTGATCCAACTCAATGGAGGGCCGGACGTTTTCGCATCCAGTGCGCCGGACTGGCCGGAGCGCGTGGCCGCCACGCTCGAGACCTTCCGCACGCCAGACGGCGGCTATGCCAAGACGCCGGGCAGTCATGCGGGGAGCACCTACCACACGTTCCTGGTATGCCTGACTTATCAGCTCCTGAACAAGACGCTGCCGCGTTCCGAGGATGCGGTCCAGTTTGTGCGCTCCCGTCAGCGCGAGGACGGCGGTTATGTTGAGATTAGCCCCATGCGGCGCAGCGGCACCAATCCGACGGCTGCTGCGGTGGGCATTTTACAAATCCTGGATGCCTTGCCTTCGACGGATGCAGTCATCGGCTTCCTGGCCGGCATGCCATCGATTGAAGGCGGCTTTCGTGCTAATGACCGTGCCCCGCTGGCGGATCTACTTTCCACCTTCACAGGCTTGTGGACACTGCATCAGCTTCAGGCCTTGCCTCGCGTCGATTTGGCTGCCGTGCGTCGATATGCCCAAAGCCTGGAGCTGCCAGGGGGCGGTTTCCGCGGCGGTTCCTGGGATATGGGAAAAGATGTCGAATATACCTTCTATGGTTTGGGTGTGCTGGGCTTGCTGGCCGGTCCTTGATCATCTTGGCAGAAATGCATTCCCGCCTGCCTTGCGATGTCGTACGCTAACTCAAGGAGTCTAGTATTACCGACATGGGCCGCATGAGCTCTGGGACGAGCCTTGGGAAGGTCTTCCGGAAGAGGATGCGGCCTGGGAGTGGGATCTGGTTGATGAGGAGGAGAATGGCCCCACCAAAGGCCCACCGGACAGCCGTCCCGGCTGGAACGCTGGTATTTCCTTTATCACCAACCCAGTTGCACGCACGTTAAGATCAGCGCGGACTGCGAGCCGCTATCCGGGAAATGGTTCAATCCGCACCGCTCCTCGGGAACAATTTAAGCCATGAGCCGAACGAAGAAGCCACCGCATGAAGTATCGTCCCGCCGGGCCCTCCGGAGAAGAGTGAACCAGATGTACGAGTGGTTCAACCAAGAGGCCTGGGAAAAGTGCTTTTCTCTCATTGATCCGAGGCTGCGAGAGCAGGGAAGAGTTGACCATAATTCATATGCGGCCTCTCTGCAGGAGTTCAAAGAAGTTTACGGACATATCGCGCCTCGATTTGTGGAAGTAAGTTTACACCTGGATACATCTTCCAGTAAGAAAGACGATCGGCCTTTCGCCTATCTTTATGTCCTCTGGCAAGATCAAGCGCATGCCTTCCACCTGTTCCGCGAGCGTTGGATTCAGGACTCCGGGCGCTGGTACACGCGCGTAGCCGGTCTTGTGGCCAACAAAACAGAACTCGTTTCGACAGATGCTTGAGATCAAGCCGCAATGCTGCAAGTCAATCAGCTATCCAAGGACTATCCAACCCGCAGCGGGCCGCTTTCGGTGCTCAAGGACATCAGCCTCGAATTGCACCGCGGCGAGGCTCTGGCGGTCATGGGGCCCTCGGGCTCGGGAAAGAGCACGCTCCTGCACATTCTGGGAACGCTCGACCAGCCTACTGCCGGCAGCGTGCAGATCGACGGCAAAAACCCCTTCGGCCTCGCCGAGCGCGACCTCGCCGATTTTCGCAATCGGCATATCGGCTTTGTCTTTCAGGACCATTATCTGCTGCCGCAATGCTCCGTTTTGGAAAACGTACTCATCCCGACTCTTGTGGCCAAGGATGGGGCCGCGGATACGGAGACCTGGGCAAAGCAACTCCTGGAGCGCGTCGGTTTGTCCGGCCGGCTTGAGCATCGGCCGGCCGAGCTTTCCGGCGGCGAACGGCAGCGGGTTGCCGTAGCGCGCGCGCTGATCCGTCATCCGAGCATACTCCTTGCCGATGAGCCGACCGGCAATCTCGATCGGCATGCCGCCCTGGCGGTCGGCCAATTGCTCCTCGACCTGCATCGGCAGGAACAGACCGTGCTCGTGGTCGTGACCCACAGCGTCGAGCTGGCACGCAGCTTTCCTCGGCAAATGGACATGGTAGACGGCGCTTTGCAGCCAGCGGGAGGGGCCAAATGACCCGCGGCCGCCTCCTGGTCCGTAACCTCTTCTATCACTGGCGCGGCAACGGCGCGGTTCTGCTTGGCGTCGCAGTCGGCACGGCTGTGTTGACCGGAGCGCTGCTGGTCGGCGATTCGTTGCGGGGCAGCCTGCGCGACCTGGCGCTGGAGCAATTAGGCTGGGTAGAGTACAGCCTCGTCGGCGGGCGATTCATCCGCAAGGAATTGGCCAGCCAGCTCGGCGCCCAGGAAATAGCTCCTGTCATTTTGTTGCAAGGCGCTGCCAGCGCGACATCCGGCGAGGCGACCAGCAGCCAGGTAGTCAGGCGCGCGGGGCACGTTAATATCCTGGGAGTGGATGATCGTTTTTGGCTTGATGGATCCCCGGAACACTATTGGGAAAAGCAAGGGGCTGCAAAGACGAGCGAATGGACCCCATTGGCGCCACCAGGCGGCGATCCCTTGCCGGGCGATCCGGGCATGTGGAAATCCGACAAAAACGAGATCATTCTGAACCAGGCCCTCGCGGGTGATCTCGGCGTCACCACGGGCACCACGATTACCCTGCACGTTCCGAAGCCCTCCTCGGTTCCCCGGGAAACTCTGCTGGGACGGCGCGATACAAGCGAAGTGCTTGAAGAAATCAGTCTGACCGTACGTGGAATAATCGCCAACGAGGGACCTGGCCGTTTCAATTTGAATCCCAACCCTGCGACGCCGCGGAACGCGTTTGTGCCGCTGCTGACACTCCAGAAACGGCTCCATCAAGACAAGCATGTGAATGCTTTGCTCGCCGGCCGCGAATCTGCGTCGCTGCAGCAAAAGTTGCAAGAGCACATGGCGCTGGATGACTGGGGTTTGAAGCTGCAGTCGCCGGAAACCCGGACGCAGGAGCTCTTCGACAAGCTCGACCGCAACCATGACGGCAAATTAGAGCGAAGCGAATGGCGCCGGCGCATCGCAGAGACTCTTGCTGAAGCCGCCGACAAGAACCACGACGGCACGCTGGAGCGTGACGAGATCCTGTCCTACTATCGCGAACATCATCCCTCTGTAAGCCTGGAAAGCCGGCAAATGCTGCTCGAGCCGGTCGTGGCCGACGCGGCATTGGCAGCAGCCAGGGAAGCGGGATTCCTGTCGGCGCCGACGCTGGTCTACCTGGCCAACAAAATCTCCGACGGCAAGCAGTTCATTCCCTACTCCATCGTGGCGGCGCTCGACCCCGCCTTGCCGGCCCCGCTTGGCCCGTTCCTCCCTGGGGGCGTGACCAAGGTGAAGGATGACGAGATTGTCCTGGCCGACTGGAAGGAATCGCCGCTGCAGGTGCAACCGGGCGGCAGTATCACGCTAACCTACTTTCGTCCAGAGATCGAAGGCCGCATCGAAGAAGCAAGCCAGGTCTTCCGTCTATCCGGGATGCTGCCGCTGCAAAGGACCGCAAACGACGCGGACCTGACGCCTGAATTTCCGGGGATCACCGACAAGCTTGACATCAAGGATTGGAATCCGCCTTTTCCCTACGACAACAAGCTGATCCAGCCGCGCGACGAACACTATTGGGAGCAGTACCGCACGACGCCGAAAGCCTATGTCACGCTGGCCACGGGTCAGCGCCTGTGGGGAAGCCGCTTTGGCCGGCTTACCTCCATCCGTTTCGCGCCGGCGGCAAACAGTGCCGGCCAATCGGCTCCGGATCTGACGGCAGTCGCCAATGACTTGAGCCGGCGTTTGCTGCAACAGTTGAAGCCCGAGCAGGGCGGCTTCGTTTTCGAGAACGTCCGCGCGCGCGCCCTGGCCAGCAGCTCCGGTTCCACGGACTTCGGCGGCTTGTTCCTGGGCTTTAGCTTCTTCCTCATTGCCGCGGCACTCCTGCTTGTTGGTCTGCTCTTCCGGCTCAACCTGGACAGGCGCGCCAATGAAATGGGTTTGCTGATGGCCACCGGATTCAGTCGCCGGGCCGTCCGGCGGCTTCTCCTGGGCGAAGGGGCCATTCTCGCCGCAGTGGGTGGCGTGCTCGGACTGGTGGGCGCCCTGGGTTACGCGTGGTTGATGTTGAAACTGCTCGCGCATCTCTGGCCGGGCGGAGTGACGCAGTCGTTCTTGCATCTGCACGCCCTGGAGAACCACGGTCTCAGCTATGTGATCGGCTATGCCGCCGCCCTGGCTGTGAGCCTCTTGACGATCTTCTGGGCAGTTCGTGTTCTGGGCAAGGTATCGGCCCGCGCTCTGCTTGCGGGAGAGACAGCGCCGTCAAGCGCGGCAGCTGGGGGCGGTTCGCCTCACTGGAGCTTTTGGCTGGGCGCTATATCCTTCCTTGCCGCGGTCGCGTGCGTCGTCATGGGCGGCAAGCTTCGCGACCCGGAAATGCAGGCCTCTACGTTCTTCGGAAGCGGGGCGTTCCTGTTGATTGCCGGGCTTGCGGCCGCTTGGGCCTGGATGCGAAGCACGCGGCACGGCCGCGTCAGGGGGCAAGGCCCTATGGCCGTCGCGCGTCTGGGCGTGCGCAATGCCGCCCGACACCCGGTGCGCAGCCTGCTGACTGCCGGCCTACTGGCCGCCGCGACTTTTCTTATCGTGGCCGTGGAGTCGTTCTATCGCGATCCAGGCAAAGACTTCCTTGACCTGCACGGCGGCAGCGGCGGTTTCGCGCTGCTTGCGGAGTCGGCCGTGCCAATTTTCCAGGATCTCAATAGCGAACGCGGGCAGGATGAACTGAATATTCCCGACAAGGTGCGCAGCCTTCTTGCGGACGTGAAGATCTACTCCTTCCGGGTCCACGCCGGGGACGATGTGAGTTGTCTGAATCTCTATCAGCCGCGCCGGCCGCGCCTGCTCGGCGTGCCCCAGCGCCTGGTGGAGCGGGACGGCTTCGAGTTCAAGGATTCCGAGGCGCGCACCACCGAGGAGCGCTCCAATCCCTGGCTGCTCCTGGAGAAGCCGCGCGACGACGGCGCCATCCCCGTGATCGGCGAAGCCAATACCGTGGAATGGATCCTTCACAGCGGCCTGGGCAAGGAACTCGCCCTGCAGGACGAGCGGGGTGCTGAAGTCAGGTTGCACATTGCCGGTCTCCTGCAAAACAGCGTGTTTCAAAGCGAGCTTCTTCTCGCCGATGCCAATTTCCTCAAGCTTTATCCGCGCGAGGAAGGACACAGCTTCTTCCTCGTCCAGACTTCCCCCGAGCGTGCAGTAGAAGTGCGCAGTGCTCTGGAGACGGCCCTGGCGGACCACGGCTTGACCGTCACGCCGGCCGCTCAGCGACTTGAGGCGTACCTGGCGGTGGAGAACACCTATCTATCAACATTCCAGGCCCTGGGCGGACTGGGCTTGGTGCTCGGCGCACTCGGCCTGGCGGTGGTGCTGTTGCGCAGCATCTGGGAGCGCCGCGGTGAACTGGCCTTGCTGCGCGCACTGGGCTTTCGCAATTCCGCCCTGGGCTGGCTTGTACTGGCAGAGAACAGTTTCCTGCTCATTCTCGGCCTCGTTCTCGGCAGCCTGGCGGCTTTAGTTTCGGTGGCGCCGCACGTGCTCGCCGGTGGCGGCGAAGTGCCCTGGATGCAACTCG
>DASZFN010000244.1:0-3823 GCA_035939715.1 Gemmataceae bacterium
GTCAGCCATCGACTCTCCTCGGACGTTCGGTTGCCTGGGCGGCGAGGTCGGGAATTCGCACTGCCAGGGGCCGCGCAATCGAATGCGATGGGGGTACATGAGGTCAGCCTCGCGCGGCACGGGACAATGCTTGCCTGAGAAGAGGTGAGTAGTCAGCGTAGGGAGTCTGGTCCGGCGGTCCCTGCGCGTGCAGATATTGGCTGCGCGCCGGGTCGGCGCCCAGCATGATGATGCTGCTCGAAACGGTGCCGCCCGTTTTGCCGTGCAAGCAGATGGGCGGAGAGCCGTTGCCGGTTTGCCCGCATAGCTCGCGCAGGGCAGCCATACATTCCTGCCCGCTGACATAATTACGCTGGCCGAGCCACCACAGCGCATGGCCGATCCGATGATCGCTGGCATCGTTGACATCATGCGCGGTCAGCACATGCAGCCCGGGCGGCATCGGCCGGACGCGCAGCCAGTCGCCGGCATGAAGCACCAGGGCATGATCGCGATCGACACAGACAATGTTGCAGCCGCCATAGCGATTGCGCTCCAACTCCCGCGCTGCCAGGTCAGCGGCGCTGGCAGCGCTGGCGCAGCAAAGCAGATCGCGCACGAGCAGCCCACGGCTGCGCGGCTGCGGCGGAATTTGGCTTTTGGGGCGGTTTGTGACGGCCACGAGGACGCCATGGGCGTTGATGCCCAGCCACGTGCCTCCCGCTTGCGGATCTACACCGGCGACGGCAGGGCAGGGGCCGTCAAGGATACGCGGCGGCTCGCCGCCACGCGTGTATAGCTCCTCCCGGTTTGCGCCCACGACAAGGGGCGCGTCTTCAACGGCTCGGAAGAACAAGGCTAGCAGGCACATCTCACTGACCCTCTGGCTCGCCTTCGGGCCAGGCATCGGCCAGGGCGAGCAGTTTCGCCAGCGGCACCTCGAAGCCGGGTAGGAGGTCAGTCGTGTAAACTTGATTTTCCCGGATCACACGTTTCACAAACTTGCTGCCCCGGCGGATGAAGACGGTCATGGTCCGCTCAAAGCGATCAAAGATCCAGTATTCCTGCACCTTGATCGCCATGTATTCGTCGCGCTTCTCGACGTAATCGCGCTCCCGATCGCGCTTGCCCGGCGAAACAAATTCGGCCACGATCGTGGGCGTTTCGCCTCTTTTTGGCAGCCTACCTAAACCCGCCCAGATGAGTCGATCCGCGCGCCGGCGGTTTTTGCCGGTTTTGACGATGCGCTCGGGCAGGGTGGCGTCCAGGGCGTGGCCCTGCGCATGGGAACTTCGATAGACACGAAGCCATGATCCTAGTTCGTCGTTTGGGTCGCTTTCTTTCTCGGATGGGATGGGAGACACAATAAGTCTTCCGTCGATGAGTTCGTAGCGCCAGCCTTCTTCAAAATCGGCCTGGTCGAATTCCCGAGTCGTCATGAAGATCCCGGCGGAATCGGGACCAAGTTCATGACGCCTTGCGACTGCCGTTGCCATGCCAGGATCCTCTGCTCGCTATAGGGCTTAAGCCATCTTACACCTGAGGCTCAAGCCGTACAGCGAGAAGCCCCGTAAAACGGGGCTACCGTCCCATGTTGTCGTTGCTGCAACCCGCCGTGAACGGCGGGCCTAAGACGCTGCGCGAAAAGCCCCGTGAACGGGGCTCAGGAATACGGTAGTTCTTGCGGCGATAGTTCTTGTCTGATCTTCAGGAAACGCTAGCCGCAATCTCCTTTCTTTGTTACCTTGAGGTAGAGCTTCGTTACTTGGTGTTAGACTTTCACTCCCTGATGCATTCCCCCCCGCAGGATCGAACCATGGAAGCCCGGAATCTCCGCCTTTCGCGACGCAAGTTTCTGCGGCAAGCGGCGGCCATTACCTTGGCGGGCGGCTTACCGCAGACTGCGGCCGGCGCGGCCGAGTCTCCGTCCGCGTTTCGGGCCCGGCCGCCGAAGCCGAGCCGGGAGGGTCGCAAGCCCATCGCCGTCATCACGACGGTTTACCGGCCGCTCTCGCACGCCGATCATATTGCCGGCCGATTTATCCAGGGCTATCCGCGCGACGGGCGGTTTCATGTTCCCAAGAGCTATGTCCACTCCCTGTATGTCGATCAGCTGCCGGACAACGATCTTTCCCACGGCATGGCCAGGGATTTTGATTTTCGCCTGACGCGCTCGGTTGCGGACGCCCTCACGGACGGCACGGATAAGCTGGCGGTGGACGGCGTACTGCTCATTGGCGAGCATGGCAACTATCCCCGCAATGATCGCGGCCAGATTCTCTATCCGCGCTTCGAGATGATGGAACAGATTGCCGCCGTCTTTCGCAAGACCGGCCGCAGCGTTCCGGTCTTCAATGATAAGCACCTATCCTACAGCTGGGACAAGGCCAAGCAGTTCGTGGCCTGGGGGCATGAGTTGAAGTTTCCGCTCATGGCTGGATCGAGCCTGCCGGTGACGTGGCGGCGGCCGGAGCTGGAATTGCCGTTGCAAGCTCCTATCGAGGATGCCCTGGTTGCCTGTTACGGGCCCATCGAGGTATACGGTTTCCACGGTCTGGAAACGCTGCAAGTCATGCTCGAGCGGCGGCGCGGTGGCGAAACGGGCGTCAAGGCGGTCACCTGCCTTACCGGCAACGACGTGTGGAAGGCGGGCGATGCCGGGCTGTGGAGCTGGGACTTACTCGAAGCCGCCCTGGGGCGGAGCGAAACGGTCAACGTCGGCGACATTCGCCGCAATACCGGCAACATCGCCGTCGGCAATATGCCCAAGACCGCGCCCATTGCTTTTTTGCTGGAGTACCGCGACGGCGTGCGCGGCACGGTGCTGCTCCTCAACGGTCACCTGCAGGACTTCTGCTTTGCCGCCAACATCAAAGGCGAAAGCCGGCCGGCATCCTGCCTGTTCTGCCTGCCGCCTCCCCCCGGCGCCAAGTTCATGGATTGCCTCGTCGGCAACATTGAGAAGCTGCTCGATACCGGGAAGTCGCCGTATCCGGTCGAGCGGACCCTGCTAACCACCGGCATTCTGGATCGGGCCCTGGAGAGCCATTATCGCCGCGGCCAGCGCCTCGACACGCCGGAGCTCGACGTGGCCTATGCCGCACCCGCGGACAGCGGCTTCTTCCGCGGCAGCGTCGCCTCCCCGGTGTGACATGCGGACCCTTCTCCGCCGCTTCTCGGTCGTCATTGCCTTGATGTTCTGGCAGGGCGGCTTCACCTTTTATGCGGCCGTCGTCGTGCCCGTGGGCCAGGCCACCTTCAGCCACCTGGAGCAGGGCTTCGTCACGCGCCAGGTGACCAATTATCTGAACCTCGCGGGCGCTGTCGCGCTCCTGGTGCTGGCGTGGGACATGGCGGAGTCGGCAGACACCTCACGGAGGCGGATCTGGTGCCGCTGGCTGAGCTGGGCCGGCATGCTCGGAATTCTCCTCGCCCTGGTCTGGCTGCACCCTCATCTCGACCGCCTGCTCGACATCCGCGCACGCGATTACATCGACGAGCCGGCACGCGATCTATTCGGCCCGCGACACCGTCTGTATTTATGGTTGAGCACGGCCCAGTGGATGTTCGGCATCGCCTTTGTGGCGCTGGCCTTGTGGGCATGGCACGACGAGGATGCTGCCGCTTGGGGAATGCATGTTAAGGGAAGTGAGCCCAATCCAGGCGCATAAAAAAGTCCCGCTGTTGGTCCCTTCGGCGTCGCCCAGTCACCGGAGTTACCATGCAGCAGGACAATGATGATTATAAAGCGACTATTTCCGACTGCAACACAAATTTCAAAAATCATGAAGTTTTTGCGAATGCCCGGCGGCTGACGTTTGTCATGTTCCGGCAAGAGCTTGTG
>DASZFN010000245.1:0-1915 GCA_035939715.1 Gemmataceae bacterium
ACCTCTATGGAATTACATCGCTCGGCGGTGATCCCACCTGCAGTTGTGGGACTGTATTCAAACTAGCTAAGAACGGAACGCTGAAAGTGTTGCATAGCTTCAAGGGTGGCAAAGACGGCGTCGAGAACCAGGGACAGCCCGAGCTCGGATTGGTGATGGTCAACGGTGATCTTTACGGCTCTGCCAGCTTCGGCGGCGTCTCAGGCTGTGACGGCAGCCTAGGCTGCGGCGTAATCTTCAAAGTTACTCAATCCGGCAAGGAAACGGTCCTGCACCGGTTCACCGGAAAGGCGGACGGAGCATTCCCTCAAGATCTAATCAGCGACCAGGCGGGCAACATTTACGGTGCGACTGGCGGAAGCTACCAGCAGGGGAACACAGGAACGCTGTTCAAGGTCGACACAACCGGCAAGCTGACGACCTTTTACAGATTCCCTGGCGGTGCCGATGGTAACTCCCCGCGGTGGCGCTTGACCCGCAATGCGAGCGGCCTGATTCATGGCGTGACCCAGTACGGCGGCGATACCACTACCTGCACCCTCGGATCGGCCGGATGTGGCGTTGTCTTCACGGTGAACGCGGCCGGCAAGGAGCACGTCGTGCATACGTTCGGCCAAGCGCGCAATGGAGAAGAGCCATCCTCTGGCCTCTTCGATGATGCGAAGGGTAATTTCTTCGGCACGACCTTCTACGGTGGAATCACGAATTCAACCTGTAGCGTTGGTTGCGGAGTCGTTTATCAAATAGCTGCTGGCGGCAAGTATTCCGTTCTCCACCGCTTCACCGGCGCAAACGACGGATGGCTGCCCACCGGAGGCTTGACCCAAGATGGCTCTGGCAACATTTATGGTGCCGCCATTCTCGGCGGCAGCGGGAACAACGGCGTGATCTACAAAATCACCCTGTAGTTCGGCTGAGACGGGAGCTCCGGTTTAGCAAGCAATTTCGTCTGCGAGACTGGTAAGGGCTTACACGCTGCCAGCTCCTCGCCCCACTCCGGTAGAATCATAGTTTCCCTATGACAACCACCGAAGAAGTAATCCAGCGCGAAAAGCAGTTCCTGCTCCAGACCTACAGCCGCTATCCTCTGGTCATCGAGCGCGGCAAGGGCGTCTTTCTCTTCGACCTCGACGGCAAGAAGTATCTCGACTTCGTCGCTGGCCTGGGAGTGAATGCCCTCGGCCACGCTCATCCCCGAATCGTTAAGGTGATACGCGAGCAGGCGGCGCGAGCTATTCACCTGTCGAACCTTTACTACAACGAATATCAGGGACGCCTCGCCGAGAGGCTGTGCACCCTCTCCGGCTTGCAGCGCGCCTTCTTCTCAAATAGCGGCACGGAAGCGATCGAAGGCTCCATCAAGCTCGCGCGCCTGGCAGGGCACCGCGCAGGGGGCTTCGCCAAGAGCCAACTGGTAGCCCTCGAAGGCTCCTACCACGGCCGCAGTTTCGGATCCATGTCCGTCACCGGGCAGGACAAGTACCGCAAAGGTTTCGAACCGCTGCTCGAGGACGTGAAGTTTGTTCCACGCAACGACGCCGAGGCTCTCCGCGCCGCCGTGAATGACAACACCTGCGCGATCGTGCTCGAACCCATCTTCGGCGAAGGCGGAATCCACGAGTGTTCGGTCGAGTTCCTGAAAGAGTGTCGCACCCTCGCCGACCGCCATCATGCCGCGCTGATCTTCGATGAGATCCAATGCGGGCTGGGCCGCACCGGAAACATCTTCGCCTTCCAGACCTTCGGCGTCACTCCGGATATTGTCGCCATCGCTAAGCCCATCGCCGCAGGCATCCCGCTCGGCGCTTTTCTGGTGAAGGAGGAGTTCGCGTCGGCCATCTCCGCCGGGCAACACGGAACCACGTTTGGCGGAGGCCCGCTGGCCTGCCGGGTCGCGCTTGAATACCTGGCCATA
>DASZFN010000246.1:0-23180 GCA_035939715.1 Gemmataceae bacterium
GCAGGACGGCGCCGGCCGTGCTACCCAGATACGCCGCTTCGAGGAACCCGCCGGCAAGCCATTGAGCCGGCCGATGGCGTCGAGCACGGTCTCATTGCCCGTGCTCGGGAAGATGTGGACCTGCTCGCCGCAGCCGCCGCCATTGCAGATGACATAATAAACCTTGCTGTTATAGGCGAACACGTCGAGAGAGATATCCGGATCGGCCATGAATTGCGAAAGCTGCTTCTCAATGGCAGCCTTCGCCTGCGCCAGGGTCATGCCGCTGACATAGACGCTGCCATAGATGCCGAGCCCGATGGTGCCGTCCGGGCGCACCAGGTGCTTGCCGCGCGTTTGTTGCACGCCGCGGAATTGCAAAAGGGAGACGGCCACTTGCGGATTCGTCAGGGTGCGGCTGAGCTGCTTGCGAATGGCCTGTTCGGCTTGCTCCGCAGACAGGCCGGCCACCTTGACCACGCCATAGGAAAAGCCGAGATTGACGGTCCCTTCCAGGCTCACCGCGTAAGGCCCGACAAGGGGCTGATTCGGCAGCGTATCCGCGACCCGAATCTGCAGCACATCGCCCGGCTCAAGTCGATAGGGCCCCAGCGGCGTCAGGCGCACCGCGTCAATGAGAAGAATGTCGGGGGGCTCAATCACATAAGGCGGCAAGGAACTTTTGCACAGTTCGACGGGAACGCCCGAACCGCTTTCCTGCTCCTTCAGTCCCGGCGCGGACATTGGCTGCGCCGGCTTGCCCTTATCCGGCCGGTCTGCCGACAGATAGGCCGTCTGCATCAGTCCGGAAGTCGCCTGGGCAGTGGCGCTGGTGCTGTCCGGCCTGTTCGCCGTCTGACCGACAGCCGGCATAGCCGCCTGGTCCCCAGGCTTTACGACCGGGCCCAGTGCGGCTGGTGCGTCCTTACGCGCTGGAGGTTTGGACTCGAGCGGCCCACCCAGGAAGGAGAACTGGGCCTGGCATCCCACGGCCATCAAGCACGCTGCCAACACTCCCCAAAGCACCTGGAGTTGGTTGATGCGGAGTCTTCCTGACATTTCCCGCTCCTTGCTCTCTTATGGAGGCCGTGGCTTCGCACCGCCAGTGGCAGCGCGGCCTATCCTCCCTCAGAAAATCGCCAGCGCGCGGCATCCCCCAGCGGCGCTTTCAGTTTGCTTTGTCGAAAGAATGGCCGCCGTTTACCCATGTCTGCCAAAAAACGCAAGGGCAGCTTGCCAAACGCTGAAATACCAGAGACCGCCGCCCAGACCTGCTTGCGGCTAGCCGACGAAGCATTTGTTCTTGGCCTATACTTTGGCAAGAAGTGTCGGAGCTTCGTCCTCGGCTGTCGTACCTCCTTGCCAACCCGAGAATCGCGACCGTTCGTTAGTGGAGATGCGTTCATGCTGCCAGTCGATCCCAATGGTACGTCATCCGGCCCGCAACCGGTTCGGGTTCTTGGCGCGCAAGACTCCGTCTACCCGGCTGCCGCCACGGACGATGGCCTGTCAGGCAATGGTTCGGCCGTCGGCTCCTCACCTGGCGGCAAAGCCTCCGGGGCCGCATTTCTGCATGCGTTCCGCCGGCGTTGGTACGTCGGCGCGAGTCTCGGGCTGGTGTGTGCGTTCTTCGCTGTGGCGCTGGCGTGCTGGCTGGTGCCGCCGCGCTACAGGGCCCAGAGTCTCATTCACGTTGCAGTAAGCCCGCCCAGGGGCGTGTTCATGAATCAGACGGATTATATGAGCAGCGAGGAATTCACGGCGTTCATGAAGACGCAGACAGCCGTCCTGAAAACCAGACCCGTGCTCGAGGCGGCACTGCGCCAGCCGCAGATTGCCGAGCTTCCTGAGGTCAGCGGCCAGCCCGATCCGCTTGCCTGGTTGGAGAAGCATCTCGAGGTCGATACGACCCTCGGCGCGGAGATCTTGCGTGTCAGCCTCAGCGGCGATCGACCGGACGAGGTTGCCGCCGTGCTCAATGCCATCGCCGATGCCTATGTGCAGCAAGTGTCGCAGCGTGAGCAGTCCGAGCATCTGGCGCGGCTTCAGCAATTGCAGGAAAATTATCGCCAGTACCAGGATGGACTGCGGGCGAAACGGGCGGCGCTCAAGGAACTCGAAGACCAGCTTCACGGCGATGACGCCCAGAATTTGACCCTGCGCTATCCGGCGGAGGTGCAACAGCTCAAGAACACCGAAAGCCTGCTTTTGCAAACCACGCTCGATCTCAACAAGACGGTGAAGGAATTGGAAGGCCTCCAGGAGCAGGAGAAGCGGCCGCCAGCCAAGATCACCATAGGAGAAGCCGCCACGAACGAGTATTTGCGTCAGGACCCGATCCACATGCGCCTCGTGGCACGCCTGGCAACGATTGAAGAAGAAATCGAGCAAATCCGCGCCGTCTCCAAAGGCGACAGCCAGGCCAAGAACCTGGAAGGGCCATTCAACAAGCGCGCCGCCGCCCAGGCAGCGCTGGACGCGCGCCGTCGCGAGGCGCAGCCGCAGGTTCAGGCTTACGTGGAGCGCAAGACGGCGGAAGAGCGCGCGGCCCGTTTGGCGAAACTCAAGACGGATAAGGTCCTCCTTGAGGACCGTGCCAGGACGCTGAGCGCGGCAATGGAGCGCCAAAAGGAACTGGTGAAACGCATGGGCTCAGCCATTCACCAGCCGGATAAGCCTGCCACCGACCTGGAGGTTCTTCGCCAGGAAGTGAAGCAAAGAGAGGAAACAGCCAAGCGCGTCGCGGAGCAGATTGAGATCATGCGCGTGGAGCCACGTCCGCTTTCGCGGGCCAGTCTCCTGGAGGCAGCCGAGCCGCCGCGGGCGAAAAGCTATCAGGTGCAGATCAAGGTGGCCGGGGCCGCCGGCTTCGGGGCCTTCGCCCTGGCGCTCTGCGGCGTCACCTGGCGCGAGCAACGCGCGCGGAAGGTCTATGCGGCCGCTGATGTCGTGGAAAACCTGGGCCTCAAGCTGATCGGCACGCTGCCGGCGCTGCCGGCTCGGGTGCACGGCGGCGACAGGTCAAACGGCCGAGCGCTCCGCGTCCAGAATGCCCTCTGCGAAGCCGTGGACGCCCTGCGCGCGCAGTTGCTCCGTGCGGCGGATCGGGACGGCGTACGCGTGGTCATGATCGCCAGCGCGAACGCCGGAGAAGGCAAAACCGCGCTGGCCACGCAGCTCGCCGCCAGCTTGGCCCGCGCCTGGCGCAAGACGCTGCTGATCGACGGCGACCTGCGGCATCCGGGCATTCACCGGCAATTCGACATGCCCCCCGAACCCGGGTTCAGCGAAGTGTTACGGGGCGAGGCCGAGTGCGACGACGTGGTTCGCCCTACGCCGCTGAGCCGGCTGTGGTTGATCCCCGCCGGACATGGCGATGCCCATGCCACGCAAGCCCTGGCGCAGAAGATAGTGCCTCTGTTCCTGGAGCGGCTCAAGGAACAGTACGACTTCATCATCGTCGACTCCAGCCCGGTGTTACCCGTGGCGGACGCCCTGTCCCTCGGACAGCACGTGGACGCCGTCGTGCTCGCGATCCTACGCGACGTGAGCCGTTTGCCTGCCGTACAGACCGCCTACCAGCGCCTGGCTTCTCTCGGCATTCGCATGCTCGGCACCATCATGCTTGGCGCCGGCGCGGAGTCCGGGAGTCTCGGCTACCCTTATCCTGCCCGCATCGGCCAGTAATGAAGAAATAAAAAGGATGAAAGGCTTTGGCTTGCCTGAATTCAGGCCACCCCTCAGATTTACGCGGGCATTAGGCGTAGCGTTGGACGCCGCGCCATTTTCGACCTAGGCTGCTAGCGGACTCCCATTGCGCAAATGGAGGAAAATGGGACGTGGACTGCCCCCATCTCATGGAACATGCCGAACTTGAAACCGGTCAGAGCCGCAGGTCCCCGGGAGACGAACCGATCCCAGGCTATCGCTTGCTTGCGCTGCTGGGCCGAGGCGGCTTCGGCGAGGTCTGGAAGTGCGAGGCCCCCGGCCGTCTCTGCAAGGCCATCAAGTTTGTCTACGGCAACTTGCAGGGCCTGGAAGGCGCGTCCGCCGAGGAGGAGCTGCGCGCCATCGGCCATGTCAAGGACATCCGCCATCCCTTCATGCTTTCCATGGAGCGCGTCGAGATCATCGACGGCGAACTGCTCATTGTCACGGAGCTGGCCGACAAGAGCCTGCACGATGTCTTCGCCGCCTACCAGCAAGCCGGCGCTGCAGGCATCCCGCGCGACGAGTTGCTCGCCTACCTGCGCGAGGCCGCCGAGGCCCTCGACCTGCTGAACATTCAGTACGGGCTTCAGCACCTGGACATCAAGCCGCAAAACCTGTTCCTGGTCAGCAGCCACGTCAAGGTCGCGGATTTCGGCCTGGTCAGCAGCCTGGGCGGCCGTCCCGGCGAAGGAGCGGTCAGCCTCAGCGCCATTACCCCGCTGTACGCGCCGCCGGAAGTCTTCCGCGGCGCGCTGAGCGCGCATTGCGATCAGTACAGTCTCGCCATCGTTTATCAGGAGCTGCTTACCGGCAAACCACCATTCCGCGGCGAGAACTTGCGGCAACTGCTGCTGCAGCACACCACCGCAGAGCCGAACCTGAAGGCCCTGCCGGCGCCGGACAGACCGGTCGTCGCCAAGGCATTGTGCAAGGACCCCGATGGCCGTTTCTCCACGTGCACCGATTTCGTTCTAGCCCTGGCGATCAGCCACGGCTCTCCAACCTCTTTTGCTCAGGCCGGCGCGGACAGCTTCGGCATGGACGGCTTCTCCAGAACCGGCGCCCAGGGCGAGAGAAAACTGGGGTCGAACAGCAGCCTCGGACGGAGCGAGACCTTCCTTCCCGGTTATCGCTTTCTGGAGTGCATCGGCTGCTGCCCGCAAGCGGAAATCTGGATGGCGCTCGCTCCGGGCGACAAGGCCCGACAGGTCAAGTTCCTCTTTGGGCTCAACAGCACGGACAAGAACCGCGAGGCCGAGGCGATCGCCTGGCTCAACGCGCTGAGTTATCCGACGCTCGCTTATCTGAAGCTCATCCCGCTTGGACCGGCGCGCCTGGTAGTCGTGACCGACTGGGCGGAGCTGTCGCTCTGGAAACGCTATCAGCAGTGCCAGAGCCAGGGCTTGACCGGTATCCCCCGCGCCGAGCTGCTCGGCTGCTTGCGCACTGCAGCGGAGACCCTGGACCACCTCTACGAGCAACACGCGATCCAGCACCTGGGCCTGAATCCCCGAAACTTATTGCTGAACGGCGAGGCCCTGGCGATCGAAGGCTTTGGTTTGATGCAGGTCCTTTACCTGCCGGCGGGACAGCCCATTCCGCAGGCGCAGAAAAGCTACTCCGCTCCCGAGTTGTTGCGCGGCAACTTGAGCCGCGCCTGCGATCAATACAGCCTGGCCCTGATCTACTTCGACCTGGTGTGCGGCGCAGGTCCGCGGCGCTCCGAGGGCAAGCCTCTCCTGGTTGCCAAGAGGGACCTGAGCCTGCTGCCGGAGCCGGAGCGCGGCATCGTCAGCCGCGCCCTGTGCGAGGATCCGCACAAGCGCTGGCCCAGCGCCACCGAGTTCATCAAGGCCCTGCAAGAGGCCGGCGCCGCACCGGCGGCTGCTCCGCTTAAGCCGGCCGTCAATCCCGCAAACGGAGAAACGGCCGGCACGGCCAATGCAGCAGGCGGACAAGGTTTATCGCCCGATGAAGCTATTTCGGGACTCGTGGCCACGGCTCGCAAGCCGAACAGCGCAGCGCCCGCTTTGGATAACGAGGCGATGGCGAGCGCGGGTGAATTGCTGCACCGCAAGTTCAGCGCCCCCTTGCCGCTAGGAACGGCCCGGCAACGCCTGGAAGAGTTCGCGCAGCAATGCGGCGCCCAGGTCATCCGCCAGGACGAAGAAGATCTCGTGCTCCACATTATTCGGCCGCGCAGCTTCTGGCAGCAGTGTCTGGGACGTCAGCCCGGGCTGGAGCTGCGCATCCACCTGGCCCGGCCGCGCCTGCCGGCCGCCACGCCCATCGAGGTCACCTTGCAGATCGCCACGTTTGACTGCCGCCGCAAGCACGGCGCGCAGTTGCTCAAGGAGCTTGGCTTACTCCTGCTGGAGAGCGTGCGCACGGCTCTGCAGGTAACCGCCGAGCGCCGCATAGAGGATCGCCTCGTCTGGCAGCAATCCCTGCCGGTTCGCTCCATCCTTGCCGACGGCACCCTGGGTGAGGCGATCGATTGCAAGGGCAAGGACATCTCCGTGAACGGTATCGGCTTCTATCTGCCCCGGCCCCTGCCCACGACCCTGGTCTCCATCGACGTGCCGACCAACAGCGAGCCGTCCACGCTCACCGTGCAAGCCAACATTGTACGTGTGCAGCGCTGCGGCAATGGCTGGTATGAGGTGGGAGCGCTCTTTCTGAAGAAAGGCGGAGAGCAATCGGTGCCGGCACAGAGTGCTTGACCAGCCCGCATTCAGAGCGCCGACGTAGTAGCGCCCACGACGGACGGGCGGACCATTCGTTTGCGCTGTGTGGTCCATCCAGACAAGGCCCAGTCCATCCTGTTAAGCCACTTAGGATTGAAACTGCCGCAGCGTCTGAAACTGCCGGCGGGAATGCGTCACAGGTAGCAAAATGTAGTGCTAACTTTTCGGCCCGAAGGGCTTCATTGACAACGGCGTGGCGCGCGCGACGTTGGCAGATCCTCTCCAAACGAAGCGGCGGCACGAAGGCCGGGGACCACTTTATACGCAAGCCACGCCTACACCACCGCGTTCTGGGCCGCTGCCTCCCGGAAGTACGACGCGCTCAGTTTGGGAGTCCGCTTCTGTGTTTTGAAGTCTACGTACACCAGCCCGAACCGGGTGCCGAACCCGTCGCCCCACTCGAAGTTGTCCATCAGGCTCCACAGGAAGTAACTCTTGACCGGCACGTCCTCGGCGGTCGCCCGCTGCAGGTGCGTCAGGTGGTTCCGCAGGAACATGACGCGGTCCGAATCGTACACGCTCCCGTCGGCAGCCATCGCGTCGGCCGCCCCGCAGCCGTTCTCGGTGATGTGGATCGCCTTCGCGTTCCAAAGCGCGTGCACAATCCTCGGAGCCCAGTACAACACCTCGGGGCCGAGCAGTTGCCAGGAAGAGAACATCCTGGGATGCGACTTGTTGATCGGAATCGCCCGATAACCGGGGGCTTCAGCGGAGGCCAGGACGTACACACTCGGCCGGTACACGTTGATGCCGACGAAGTCCACCGGTTCGGCGATGACCTTCAGGTCGGCGTCGGTGAACTTCGGCGCGTCCTTGCCGCACGCTTTGAGGAACGCGTCCGTGTACTTGCCCTCCAGCATGACGGTCAGGATGCCGGCGTTCAGTTCGCGCGTGGCAGCCTCGGCCGCCTGGATGTGCTCGGGCGCTTCGATCAGCGGCACGGCCGTGTCGATGTTCTCCGCCGGGCCGCACCGGGTCCCCTTCTGCCCCTTTGCGCGAAGCGCCTGGACCGCGAGTCCGTGGGCGAGGACGGCGTGGTGCCGGACCTGATTCAGCTCGGCCGGCGGGAGCTTCAAACCGGGAGCGAGCGCGATGGTCACCGTTTTGCCGCCCACGTCCACGTCGAGACCGCGATGCCCCATGTCCACGAACGAGCGGAACTCGTTGAGCGTGAAGAAGTGCTTGACCCGGTCGCTCAGCTTGTCGGCGATGTACCCCGCGTAGTCCGCGAACGCCTGGGCCGTGTCGCGGGACTGCCACCCGCCCTTGTCCTGAAGCGCCTGCGGCAGATCCCAGTGGTAGAGCGTGGCGAACGGCTCGATGCCGGCGGCGAGCAGCGCATCGGCCAGCCGGCTGTAGAAGTCGAGGCCCTTTGGGTTCGGCTCACCGGTCCCGTTCGGGAAGATGCGCGGCCAGGCGATGGAGAACCGGTAGGCCTTGGCGCCGAGCCCTTTCATCAGCTTCACGTCGTCCTGGTAGCGGTGGTAGTGGTCGTTGGCGACGTCGCCGGTGGACCCGTCCTTGATGTTGCCCGGCGTGTGCGCGTAGGTGTCCCAGATCGATTGGCCTTTGCCGTCTTCGTTGGCGGCCCCTTCGATCTGGTACGCCGACGTTGCCACGCCCCAGAGGAAGCCGTTCGGGAAGCGGCGCTGGACTGCCATTGCGGGCCCACCTGATTCTTGACTGGTCGCTAAGCGGATGCCTGCCGTTAAACTGCTGTGGCAGGCGGATTTCGTAGCGCCGGAATGAGTTGATCATACGTCGCCGGGCCCTCGACTGTGAACTTGATGCCTTCACGGGCCAGATGCTGAAGGGCGGCGTCCGGTACGATGGTCTGGCCGTCTGCCGAGCTTTTGAAGGGAAACCGGCCGGCGAGGAAACCAAGACCTCGGCTTTCTAATTGTTCGTCCGCAAAGCGAATGACTATCATAGACGTATCCTAGCCAATCATTTCCTGACAACAAGCGGGCAACCAAATCGGCACCGTAGCGCGCTTCATCTCCGTGCCCGCTGCCCGTTCTGATAATTCGGATACGCCGGGCGGTTGGGCCTGGGCGGGGGGTTTTTCCTGAGTTCTTCAAGCAGCACTTGCACGGCTTTCTCCAACTGCGGATCGCCTCCCTGGCGGACGAGATAGGGGTCGAGTTCCACTTCGATGTCCGGATCAACCCCGTGGTTCTCGACTTCCCAGCGGCCTTCGGTGTTGAAGAAAGCCCAGTCCGGCGCGGTGACCGCGCCGCCGTCGAGAAGAACGGGATATTCGTCAATGCCGACCAGGCCGCCCCAGGTGCGTTTGCCGATCAGGGGGCCGATGCCGGTCTTGCGGAAATAGTAGGGCATGGCGTCGCCGCCGGAGCCGGCCCATTCGTTGATGATCATGGCCTTGGGGCCGAAGATCGCTCCCTGCGGAGAGGATTGCTCCTGCCCCTCGCGCGTCGTCCAGTGATTGAAGAGCGGCCGGCGCAGATAGTCGATTACGTAGTCGGCGATCAGGCCGCCGCGGTTGAAGCGCTCGTCGATGACGGCGCCTTCCTTGCCGATCTGGGCGAAGAAGTAGCGGTTGAAATTGGTGTAGCCGCCGACGTAGGTATCGGTGAGATAGATGTACGCCAACCGGCCGGCGCTCAGGCGCTCCACCTTGCGGCGATTGCCGTCGATCCAGCTCAGGTTACGCAGGTCGATCTCGCTGCCGATGGGCACGACGGTGACCGTGCGGGCATCCTTGCCGTCGGCCTGGGGACCCACCTTGATGCGGAGCGCCTTGTCGGCGCTGGCTTCGAAGAAACTATAGACACTGTCGCTGGCCTGGACCTCGCGGCCGTTGACCGCCAGCAGATAGTCGCCTTCCTTGACGTTGACGCCCGGTTCGGTGAGCGGCGCGCGGAGGTGGGGGTTCCAGTTTTCGCCGCGGTAAATGCGGACAATGCGGTAGCGGCCGTGCTCGATGGCGTAATCACAGCCGAGCAGACCGCCCTTGACGCGTTTGATTTCGGGCAGATCGCCGCCCGAGACGTAGACGTGGCCCAACGTCAGGTTGCCGAGCATCTCCGCCAGCAGATAGTTCAGGTCGGCGCGGCTGGCGAGCCCGGCGACATACGGCTCATAACGCTTCTCGGCTTCCTTCAGGTCCAGGCCGTGGAAACCCGGATCGTACAGGAAATCGCGCTCGATGCGCCAGACCTCATGGTACATCTGTTTCCATTCGGCGCGCGGATCGACGCGCACCTCCAGCTTGTCGAGCGGAAGCTGACCTTCGTCCGGCTTGGGTTGGGCGGCGCCGGTGAGAAACCAGTTCTCGCCCTTGCGGTAGAGCAGCTTCTCGCCATCGTGCGAAACCACGGCAGCAGCGAGATCGTCCAGGAGTTTGTCTACCTTGCGTTTCTCCAGATCGAACTTGTGGAGCGTGATTTTCTCGGCCGCCTTGTCGGGCAGCATGCTCAGCGCGAGACCTTCCAGGAGATACAGCGTGCCCGCCTTGCCGGTCTGCAGGCCGACATAGTTGTGCTCGGGAATGGGCAGGGCGAGTACGCGCTGGTCGATGTTTTCCAGGTCGATGCGCGTGACGGCCGGCTCCGGCTTCTTGTCCTTCTCCTTGTCTTTATCGGGCTTCGGGGCTGGCGGATCGGTCTTTTCATCGTCGCTTTCCGGCGCCAGCGGCGATGCTTGCTCCTTGCTGAGGACAGCAATGTAAACGCTGCGCGTCACCGGGCGGTTCAGACTCGACATGTCGGCCAGAGGCGTGGGGCCGGTGTTGGTGCTGGCCGTGAAATAGAGATACTTGCCGTTCTTGTCGAAGACCGGGAAGCGGGCGTCGCTCATGCCGTCGGTAACCTGCTGCGATTTGCCATTCTCCAGGTTGTGCAGGTAGACGGCGTTCAGGTAGTTCTTGAGATGCTTGGTGTAGGCCAGCCATTTGCTGTCGGGCGACCAGACGGGGTCAAAGCTGTGGATGAAATAGTAGGTGTCGGTGTCGATGAGCTTGCTGGCGCGTTTGTCGAGATCGAGGACCCAAAGGTTGAGCCGCTTGTCCATGTAGGCGATCTTCTTGCTGTCCGGCGACCACGTCGGGGAATAGTAAAACGAGGGCGCGTTGCCCAGTTCGTATTTCTTGACTTCCCCCTCGCCGCGCTGATCGCGCACGTGCAGTTGGTATTCTCCGCTCTGGTCGGAAAAATAGGCGAGCCATTTGCCGTCGGGCGACCAGGCCGGATCGCGTTCGGCAACCCCGGGCGTACTGGTCAGGTTGCGTATTTCCCCCTTTTCGGCCGGCACGGTGACAATCTCGCCGCGCGCTTCAAAGACGGCGCGGGCGCCGCTGGGCGAGATGGCGGCATTGTGGATTTGCTTGGCAGCCTTGACAAAACGCGGCCGCACGTCCAGCAGATCCGCGGCGATGCGGATCGGCACCGGGCGGCTGCTCTTCGTGGCCGGATCGAAGAGATGGATGGCGCCGAACTGCTCGTAGACGATGACGTCCGGTCCGGCCGAGGCCGATTTGATGTCCAGGCCGGCGTTGTGCAGCACCTCGGCGACCTGTTTGGTCTCGGGGTCGTAGGCAAAAAGCGTGACCGGCCCGTTGCGATCGGACAGGAAATAAACCCGGTCCCGCACCCACATGGGATTGAAATCGTTGGACTTGTCGCGCGGCACCT
The DNA here is from genome assembly GCA_035939715.1 of Gemmataceae bacterium. GTDB lineage: Bacteria > Planctomycetota > Planctomycetia > Gemmatales > Gemmataceae > DASZFN01. The sequence continues at coordinate 11,090 of DASZFN010000246.1, forward strand.
TTTCGATGCGCGAGTCGGCCAGGTTGGCGATCCAGATGGGCGTGGCCCGGCCGCCGCGGTAGCGTTTCCAGATCCGGTTGGCTGGTTCGAGCGGCACATAAGCGATGCGACTGCCGTCCGGGGAAAAGGAACCGGCAGAACCCATCGGCAGCGGCAACTCACTGGGCAGGCCGCCGTCCAGCGGCAGCGTAAAGAGCCTGGGAAACCACGAATAGCTCGCGCGCAGCGACCACATCAGAATTCGCTTCCCGTCGGGCGACCAACCCACGACGCGGTCCGGTCCCGGATGGTACGTGAGCCGGCGCGGCACACCGCCGGCAGCCGGCATCAGGTACACGTCCACGTTGCCGTCATACTCGCCAATGAAGGCGATCTGCGTGCCGTCGGGAGAGAAGAGCGGATCGGTCTCAATCCCCGGACCGCTGGTAAGTCTGGTCGCAGCGCCGCCGTTGCGGCTGACGCTCCACAGGTCCCCGGCGAACGTGAAGACGATATGCGTGCGATTGACCGTGGGTTTCTGCAGAAGCAAAGGCGGCTCGCCGGCTGCCGTGCCGAGAGACGCAGGTAATACGGTCGCCAGGGCGACAAGGAAATATTTCATGGGAGGATCGTCCTTTCGGGGAAAAGGAATCTCGGTCAGGCTTCCAGTGTGGCAAGCTGGAAAGGAGGAGGCAATAACAAACCCTGGACGGACGAGGAAACGCCCTCATGGTCCAGAAGGGCTTCCCTTATCCCGCTCTTTCGACGGACTTGTGTGTTGTTCCGTTCGGTCGGGCAGATTACCATAACAGAAGTCCAACCACCCGGAGAATCGACGGCCTTATGCCGGTTCGATCCTCCAGGAGCCTGCCCGTGGTGGCCCTCGGCCACGTCTGCAACGTTGCGTTCGGGAAATAAGCCATGAGCAATCCGCTGGGCGGCTGTGCCGACTTCCATCGCAGTTTGCAAGTCGATCGACGCAGCTTTCTGAAGGCCGGCATCCTCGGAACGGCAGGACTGAGCCTGGCCGAGTTACTGCGCGCGGAGGCCCAGGCTGGCGCTGGAACCAGCATCAAGTCGGTGATCATCCTCTGGATGCGTGGCGGTCCAAGCCACATCGACATGTGGGATCCGAAGCCGAACGCCCCCGCCGAGTATCGGGGCGAATTCGGCGTCCTGTCCACGCTCGTGCCGGGAATCGTTCTGTGCGACCTGCTCCCCCTGTGCGGCCAGATCATGCCCAAGTGGTCCATCGTCCGCAGCCTTTACCACGCCGACGCGGGCCATTCCAGCGGAGACCAGATTTGTTTCACCGGCTATCCGGCCGGTCCGAATCCGGATGAGAACATTCATCCAAGCTGTGGCTCGATCGTTTCCAAGCAACTGGGCCGTCACAGCCTGCACCTGCCGGCTTATGTGATGATCCCGCGCATGGTGCCCGGGACAGGACCGGCTTATCTGGGCGTGGCGCATAAGCCCTTTGAAACCCTGGCTGACCCGGCCCGCCCCGGCCCGTTCGTTGTGCCCAACTTCGCCATGCCGCACGGCATCACCCTGGAGGGCGTGGGCAGCCGCCGTCAGTTGTTGCACAGTTTCGATACCGTTCGACAAGAAGTGGATCGCAGCGGACAGATGGACGCACTCGACCGCTTCCAGCAGCGCGCCTGGGATATCGTCACCTCGCCAGAGGCACGCCGAGCGTTCGACCTGGACAGCGAACCAGCGGCCGTGCGCGAGCGCTACGGCTTCATGCCTGCCTACGACCCCAGGGCATCGAACCGTTGCGGCGCCCCTGCCTGGAGCCAGCGCATCCTGTTAGCACGGCGCCTGGTGGAAGCAGGCGTGCGCCTGGTAACCGTGGACCTGCGCTGGTGGGACACGCACGTCAAGGGGTTTGAGTCGCTCCGCGATGGTTTCTTGCCGCGCTTCGACCAGGCCTATTCGGCCTTGATCGAGGACCTGGATCAGCGCGGCCTTCTGGCCTCCACGTTGGTCCTGGCCTGGGGGGAGTTTGGCCGGACGCCGCGCGTGAATAATGACGCCGGCAGAGATCATTATCCGAACGTCTTCAGCGCGGCCGTCGCCGGTGGCCCGGTCAAAGGCGGCCGGATCGTTGGAGAATCCGATTCCAAGGGCGCCTTCCCGAAAGCCAACCCGAAGACGCCGCAGGACATGCTGGCCCTGCTTTACCAGCATCTCGGCGTCGATGTTACCGAGCAATATGCCAACGGCACAGGCCGGCCTATCTCGGTGCTTCCCAGCGGGACACCGATCCGAGAACTAAGTTCCTGACCAGCGCACCAGTCGCCTTCTGGAGCCCGTTTTTTCCACTAGGGGTGGAGTAGCTGCCAGTACGGCATACTTCACCTCCGGTTCCTCCGGTTTCCGAAAAGCGCGTTTTAATCCGCTCATGAAAGCGTCTTGAATACAGTAGCTCTGTGGGCGCTGTTGATGCGTATTCTCTGTCGAACGCTATCCACAAAGGGGGAACCGCCATGCGGATGACTGGTGCTGGCGTTATGGCGGCTGGCGTGCTGATGTGCGTTGGGGCCGCGAGCGCCGCCGATCTGGCGAAAGTGGAGCGCACCATCAGAAAGGAACCTGCCTATCATGCCAAACCGAAATACTGTCTGCTGGTCTTTGGCCCAGAGGCTAAACACCGCGTCTGGCTGGTAGTCGATGGGGACACGCTTTATGTGGACAAGAACGGCAACGGCGATCTGACCGAAACCGGCAAGCGCATCCAGGCGCCGGACTTCAATGCCAGTGCCCATCCTGCCCATGAACGCGACCGGTCGATTGAAGTCGGCGATCTCTCGATCGACGGCCTTACGCACACGGGCCTGACGGTGAGTCAGACCCAGTACCGCCGCAAGGTCAATGCCTCCGGCGGTACGGGCGCGCAAACGCCTGAAGAATGGCAAGGATACCTGGATTCGATCTGGCGAAAGATCCCAAACGGGCTCGTGTACATGGTGTCGATCAATCTGGACCCGAAGTGTTACGGTCTGTTCGGCAAAGTGCGCGACGTGCGCATTTTGCATTTCGCCTGGATCGACAGCCAGGGCCAGCTAGCCTTCGCCGACCGCCCGCAGGATGCCCCGATCGTTCATTTCGGCGGTCCGCTGACGCTGCGCGTGACTCCCAGCGACAAGTTGCGCCACGGCGACGATCCGGGACAGACCACGCTGTGCCTGGGAACGCCTGGCCTAGGGCGGGGCTCGTTCGCGACCATGAGCTACGATCTTGTTCCCAAGGATGTTTGCCCCGCTGTGGAGATCCGCTTTCCCGCCAAGGAGCCGGGCGGGCAGCCCTTGACGCGGAAATACGTCCTCAAGGAGCGCTGCTGAGGCAATCAGTTCCACGGCCCCGTGCGGGTCCCGGAAGAAGCCGGCCTCGGCAACGCCAAGATGACCATGTCCTTTGATCAGTGGCCAGAGGGTAAGGTAGTCCCCGCAACCGTAGACATCCCGGTGGTCGCAGAGCCGGCCAAGAAAACCGCCAAACCGTAAGAGAGCGCGGCTGAATGCGACCATTACTTACCCTCCGTTCCAGAGGTGTCGGCCAAGCCGCTCCAAACCGGCATGTGACCGAAAGCGATCGTGGGGCTTAATCCCCCGGTCGCGGCCTTGATGCCTTTCTGCTGTCGGGAATTCCCAGGCCGGCTCCATCTCTGCTTGAAATCGGCATGACCTTTTGTATAGTGTTTGGAAAAGAGGATCTTTGCCATGGAAGCGAATTCCCTGTTTCAGGGCGACTGCCTCGAGGGGTTCTCCAAGATCAAGCCGGGCTCCGTTGACCTCGTCTTTGCCGACCCACCCTTCAACATCGGCTACGATTACGATATATACGATGACCGCAAGCATGCCGACTACTACGTGGCATGGTGCAGAAAATGGGGCCAGGAAATCCAGCGCATCTTAAAGCCTAGCGGCACCTTCTGGCTGGCAATTGGGGACGATTTCGCGGCCGAATTGAAGGTGGCCTTCGCTGACCTGGGCTTCCGCTGCCGTAGCTGGGTCGTGTGGTACTACACGTTTGGTGTACACTGTACGAAGAAGTTCAGCCGCAGCCATACGCACTTGTTTCATTTCGTCAAGGACCCGAAGGCGTTCACGTTCAATGGCAATGCAATCAAGGTGCCGTCCGCTCGACAGCTGGTGTATGCCGATTCTCGTGCCAAGGAAGGCGGCAAGGTCCCCGATGACACCTGGTTTCTCCGGCCCCAAGATCTCAAGGAGAGCTTCACGCCCGAGGAGGACGTCTGGTACTTCCCCCGTGTTTGCGGCACCTTCAAGGAACGCGCCGGCTGGCACGGCTGCCAAATGCCAGAGCAACTCCTCGGCCGAATCATCAGAGTGTCCTCGAATCCCGGTGACCTGGTTTTGGACCCATTCGCGGGCAGCGGCACGACGCTTGTCGTGGCCAAGAAGCTGGCGCGCCGCTGGCTTGGCTTCGAGCTTTCCAAGAACTACGCCGACCAGGCGCAAGCCCGTCTCGCTGCTATAGCCGAGGGCGATCCGCTTATCGGCCCGGAAGATCCCGTAACCAGCGCGCCGAGCACAGCCGAAGGCAAGAGACTGGCCGCACCACCCTCGCTCATCGTGGTGAAACCTCGAAACACGCGGCGTGAGATCGATCGCGGAATTCTCGAGGCTTACCTTGCTGCCCGGGAGGGCTTTTCCACCGACCGGGTCATCGCGGATCGCGATTTGAATCGAGACTTCGTGTCCCTTTGCGAACGCCTGGGGCTGCCCGGTATGCCAAGAGACTGGAACCGAAGGCTCTTCACTCTGCGGAAGTCAGGCCGCCTCTTCGGGTTACCTCGGCCACGTAAGACGCTGATCAGCGCAAGTCAGATGGATCAGTGCGAATTCGCCTGCGAGATCGCCATCCAAGAGTTTGCCGAACATAGCTGTGCCCTGGACAACCTCCTTTGTGACCCTGAAAAGGCCGATGAATTCGACCGACGCGTTCGGTCCATCGTAAAGACCGATTTCTCCTCGCTGCTCATCCGCTGGGCAGCTTTAAGGATTCGAAAACGCGCCCGCGACGTTCGGAAGGAGCGCGAAACGGTCGCGTCGCTAATCGGGCGACCGCGCACCACTTACTTGGCGCACGAGTTTGATCTACGATGCGTGATCGAGGGACCTGGTCTCTATTGGCTCCAAAGTGCCGACGAGCAGAGAAAACTGTACGTAGGAAAAACGGAAAATTTGCGACAACGGTTTCGTTTGCAAATTGAGGAGTCCCCGTTCGACTTCTGGGGCACTCCGCGCCGCGAGCTTGAAATCCGTTTTGCTCCTGCAGAGCCGGCTATCCTTCTTGGAAATCAATCCTACTGGATTGGCAAATGGCATCCCCTGGGAAACTATAGCAAGCTCGGCGCGTTATGAACCGCCCGCTGATCGAGGCTTTCCTCGCTATTCCTGGCACTCCCTCCCCAGACGCGGTAGTCGCCGATCCAGAGTTGAATCGATTGTTTCTGCAAAACTGCTCGTCTTTGGGCCTTTCCGAATCGCCGGAATCGTTGAATCGTTCTTTGCTGAATGCCAGAAAATGCGGAGACTTGGAAGGGCTTCGCAAGTCCGAGAAAAGAATTGTCAGGAACCAGGAGGAATTTCGGTTCGCCAGCGAGATCGCCGTCCGGTTCCTAGAGCGGCGAGACAGCGTAACACTTGATCAAATAATCTGCAGCCCTGTACGCGCAGCGGAATTCGACGAACTCGCCAAGCAGCTTTCGCCTGGCTTCACTTCCTTCGACTATCGTTGGGCGGCCCTCAATCTTCGCAAGCGAACCAAGTTGAAACCTGAATTGCTCGCGAGGGTTGTGCAATCCAAGTTGGTCGTTCGGAAGAAAGTCGAGGAGCTAGCGGTCGACGAACTTCCCAGGAGCCAAGGGCTCTACATCTTTTACGACTGCGAGCAAGCTCTGTACGTCGGCGAATGTGAGAACCTTCGCAAAAGACTTCGGAAGCACCTGGAGCATTCGGACATCAAGAGTTTGGCCCACTGGCTCTGGCAACATGGAGTGAGCGATCTCCACTTGGAGTTCCATGTCTTGCCGGAAGACACGAAAACCCGCGTCAGAAAAGCGTTAGAAACCGAACTAATCGTCTCAAGAAAGCCGACGTTCAATTTTCAGGGAGCTTGAATGGGAGGGGCGATCATGGCGAAGAAGTCCATTCCCGCAAGATGTCTCGCCATGTCCGGTCTATTCGAAGCTGAACTGCTGACCGAGCTAATGCTTCGGTATTGGAAACATCCTTTCGCCGAGGACGTTCCCTTTCGTCAACAGTTGCTGGAAACAGCCGCTGAGGTCTTGAAAGCTTCGAACAGGGGAGAGAAGTTCCTCGAAGATGTACCTCCCGCGGAGATGAATCTGGTTGCTGCACTTTGGTATGCAGAGTGGAACTCCGCCGCCGAATCGACGGGGGGACCGGCCGCCCAGCGACAAGCCTGGTTGGATTCTGTCCGCAAGGCCGTTCCGTCATGTTTCTGCAGCCAGAATCACCTGGAGTGACATGCCAGCCCACTTTTTCGTGCCGTGGCGTACTCTTGGCGTCTTGAAGAAACAAAGCGGACGGGACTCGATTCCCGAGAATCGAGTCCCGTCCTCTCGTCTCAGCTGATAATTCTCAGCCCCGGCCTATCTGGCTCACAATGGCTTCGTCCTTGATCTTCCTATCGTCCGCAAGCAGCAGCGCCTTGCTCAGGATAATCGACATCATGTTGTCTCCCTCAAACGGCAGAAACAGCCCCTCCTTGCTTCCCGCCGCGGCGCTTTGCTTGGGCACAATGCAGAGGTACTGATCGTTCGGCGACATAAGGATGTTGCCGCTCCCCAGGTGGATCTTGTACGTGTGCAGATCGCCGCGAACCAGGAGGAATTTGTCGCTCAAGGAACAGCGCTCGGCGATCCTTAGCCGCGGAATGAGCCGTGCCAGAACGTCCTTTCTGGTCTGGGCCGTCGCCGACAGGTCGCCGAACGAGTACACCTGCCAGTAATCCTGGTAACGGCCGTTGGGCCCGCCGTCCGACCAGTTCGGATCGTTGCCGACGCTGGCCACGCCGACAAACAGATCGACATCGCGCATGACTTCGGAGAAAACCAGCGGCGGAATTTCCTGCACGGGAATGGGCGTGTCGGTGTCCGCAGGACGGAATGCGTGATAGCCGCCACCACTGGCGTGTGCGGAGTGCTCGGCGGCGTCGAGACGGTAGAAGCGCACCTGGTCCGTGGCGAGATAGAGAAACGAGCCGGCTTCATTGGTATCGACGCCATAGTTGTCGCCGACTCCGTCGATCCAGAATTCCGCGCGCAGGTTCCAACGCGGCAGCCAAAGCGTCGCCGGCGGAAACTCAGCGTCGACCAGCAGACGCAGCTTGTTTCTCCAGCCGCGCACGCCGCAGAGCGCGTTGAATTGATGCTGCTTGAGGATGTGAGCGGCAAAACGATTCGAATAGACCCGCGTGCCGCGCTCCGCATCGGTCAGCAGGTAAACTTCGCGATGCGCCTGCTTGAACGGCTGCTGGACCTGGTGCTGCTCCAGCCAGGCACGCCAGCCGGCAATGTCGCCAGCCCTTGCCGCGATCGGATGCCAGAGAGCGACCGTCGTGCCGCTCCCCGGCCTGGCCACCGGCCGGTCGTCCGTGCCTACCAGCACGCCGTTATGATAAATGCCCTCTGCTTGCTTCTTTCCGGTGGAGAAAGTCCAGATTAGCCGGCGGGCGAGTGTGCCCACGAGGGGGTGATCCAGATACCGTTCCCGCCACGTGTCGAACGGCCAGGTTTTTTGCTGGCGATAGAGGTGATCGATCCGCTCGCGCTGCGCGGGGATCATTTGCTGGATGTCCTTCGCCGCCGCCCTCATGTCCTTCAAGTCGTCGGCGAAGCGTTTGCTCACCGCCGCAGGCGGGCTTCTCTGTTCTTTGCCGTCGGCCCTGATCCAGGTCAATTCAGTGGCGCTCGTACCCGTGACGATAAGTCGAGCTTTTAACTCTCCCATCTGCTCTTCGAGCCGGCCGACTTCCTGAAGCCCATAGGCGGGCACGGCCATTTCCTCCAGGTCATCGCACGGAATGCCGACCCGCTCCGCGGTGGCAATCAGGGCCTTCTCAATCCCCTTCTGAGCCGTGCCGAATTTCACCCGGACCTTGAGCCGGGCAAGCTGCCCCACGCCGTCCATGCCCGCCATGGCCCCCAGGACATAAACGCAGGCGTTGCCGATTTTGACCGCGCGCGGCCCGACCCTGGGGACCTTCTTGTAAGCACTGACCGCCAACGCAGTGAGCGCTCGCGCGATGTCTCTGTCTTCGCGCCGAGTGCAGCACCAGGCGAGCCCCTTCAGAATGTCCGCGTGCGGCTCGATGATCATCAAGTTCGGATTGGGCTTCCAGTCGGCCCACCTGGCTACCACCTGAGTGCGCGGTTTGTCCACAAGGGGAAACCAGCTCAAGAGGCGTTGCCTGAATTCAGGATAGCCAAGTGCGTCAATCCCTTTCTCAGCCTCATGCAACCATGATTTGGAAGGCTGGCCGCCCGTTGCTGCCAGGCAATGAGCGAGCAGGGCAGTCCACGCCGCTCTCTTCTTTGCGCTCATCGCGCCCAGGTCTGCCAGGGCTTTATCGGACCACGCTTCCCCAGCCTGGATAGGCAAGCTTGCAGGGCTTATGTGCAGTGCCTCCAGCCGCCGGCACAACTTCATCTCGAGGGCTCTGTCTTCCCACGCGAGAGCCTTCCGCATACGCGCCGTGGCCGCGCTCATGGCGGCACTGAGACCATGGGTTTTTACGTGTCTCTCCAGATGTCCGACGAGAGTGCCGAGATAAGGCAAACAAAAGTTGGAAATCATTTCCAGGTCGGACGTGCGATTTACGAGGAAAACGTAGTCCTCGTCCGTAAACGGCAACTGCTTGCGGAGCAGCCGGCACAGGACCTGTAGCGCGGCGGAGGGAAAGTCCTTTTCGTCGTGCAGATTCATGTAGCGCATTTGCATCTGCTCGCCGCGCGGTTTGCCGAGTCTTTTCCGCATAGCCCCAATCTGCGCGACACACTGGCGCACGATGGCAAGCTGTGTGGCTTCATCGGCTTTCAAGATGGCCGCCGTCGCAGGCAGATGTGCAATATCCTCGAATCGATAATTATCCCTGCCGGCGGACCGCGTCAGCTTGGTTAGCAATTGCGCAGCAGTGATGAGCGGATCCGCGGCAGCGGTCACGTCGCTTATCCTCCCACCAACATCGTCAGCTTGAGAAAACTGACCACGGTGCCTGGCTTGATCTCAATGACTTCATCGAGCCTCTCCGCCTGTCGATCGTTTACCAGGACCAAAACCTGGCCCGCATCGAACGCTTCGACCGCTCTGGCAAATTGTTCTTTCCAGTCAATTTGCCGCGGTTGGCGCAGCCGGAAGCCGTTGCCGGTTCGCTCGGCGTCTTGCGGCTGCACCAGACTTCGGAAGTCCTGGGGTTGTTTCAGGTTATAGTCTTGCACTTCCTGGTAAACGCGACTGCGAATCAGCTCGCGCACCGTGATGCGCTCCACAAGAAAGTCCATGGCAAACTCGTGCACCGCCTTGCCGTCAGTCGTTTCATCGCGGACGGTCAGCGTTGTCGCCATGATCGATTCTCCTGCACGATTGGTTTTGCGATCAGAAGAGCAGACAGACGAGTGCCCAGTACCCGATGGCAGTCATCTTATATGGTGCCGGGGGCACGTGAAAGAGCCACGCCAACTACTGTAGCGGGGCGTAAAATAGCACGTTGTAGCTGTGCAGCGGCGAACCTTGTCCGGAATGCGCGTGTCGCTCAAGGGTATTGCTTCCGTCTGACCAAGATGGCTCCGCGGAGTTGGCCATGTCCAAACAACCGCCCGACTTCTCGTTCGAACGGGAGGGACGTCCGTTGGCGGATTGGCTTCTGGACCTCGTGTCCGAGGAGGCGCCGGCCCGCCTCCGGGCGGGCGAAGCCCTCCAGGCAATGATGTATGGCGTCCCGAGCGTCCATACCGATTGGGCCGACATCGACTGGGGACCTTCCCGCGCCGACATAGCAGAGCAAGGCGAGCGGTTCCAGGTGGCAGTGCGTACCGCCGCCGGAAGCCCTGGCTTCCCGACCGCCGACTTCGTGCGCCGGCTGATCGCCTACCGGATCGCCGTGAAAGAGGACTGGCATCGGCGGGTGGATAAGGTTTGCCAGGCAAACAAGACTTCCAGCGTCTACGAGCAGCGCCTCCTCCAGCGGATCGAAACCGCCCGCGAAGGCCCCGAGCGCGTCGAAGCGTTCCGCCGCTATCTGCGCCTGATCTGCGCGAGCCTGGCCCGCGACTGCAAGCGCGATCAAGCCGTCTACGAAGGCGCTGAGTCCGTGACCTGCGCAGGCCTGATGGCTGCCGCCGTCTTCCGCGCTCTGGACGAGGCTCTTCTGACCGATCGTCCGAGCCTACGGACGATGTTGGACGACACGGAGCTGTTCGGCGATGCGGCCGAGGCACTGGCCCGGATCGGCCCGCCGGCCGTGGACTTTGCCGGCTTCTTCCTGGACCGGTTGGACGCACAGAAAAGGAGCCGCTGGTTCGACGGCGCGCAGGCGCTGGGCTCGATCGGCCGCAACGATCCGGCCGTTATTGATGCCTTGTTGAGCCGCTTGCGGTCCGGCCCAGAATGCGCGCAGAGCGCGGCGGCCGAGACGCTTGGCCACGTCGGGCCGCCGTTGGCCGGGCGGCTTGAAATTGCCCTCGACCTTCTCCTCGGGGCCAGCCATTCCCCTGCGCTCGTTCATGCTGCCACACCGGCCCTGGCTTCTGTCGGCCGCGACCGTCCGGAGGCGCTGCGCCGCGTGCTGGAGTTGACCGCAGCGAGGCCGCCGCGCTGGCGGACCGATCCATCGTTCCCCGATTACCCTTGCGATGAGGTGAGGATCGAGCGCGGCGTGGCCATCGCGGCACTGGCCTATTTCAGGAGTTTCGCCGACCAGGTCGTGCCGGCGCTCGTTGATGCCTTCGACAGTTTCGCGGAGTACGACCCGGATATGACCTATCAGGGCGAGCACGAACGGGTATGCGACGCACTCCGGACTTTTGGCCCGGACGCTGCGCCGGCAGTGCCCCGCCTGGTGCTCTACCTGGACGAGTGGCAACGCCGCCCGGAAAGCGAGCGCGAGTGGCCCAAGGACGTGCTCGTTCTGCTGGCCGCCATCGGCCCCGCTGCGGCTGCGGCCTTGCCCACCTTGAAACGACTCCGGACTACGCAGGCCGAGGCCGGCGAGCCGCCCTCAGACACGCTTGACCCCGATTATCCTCTCGACCGGGCGATTCTCGCGCTCCAGAGTCACGTGTAGAATAAGCTTTGCCGGGCGGCCTTCATGCTCGCTTTCTCGATGTATTGAGCTAAGGTCGTTGGAAAGCGCGGACCAGATCCAGTGCCTGGGTGCAATCGGCGATACCGGCGACCTGGCGAAAACCAAGCCGCTCGTAGAGCCGAGCAGCCTCGGGGTTCTCCGTCCGCACGCGCAGCATTCGAAACCGTCTGATGGCCGCCGCCGACACGACCGCCTGCACGAGCCGCCGGCCAACGCCCCGCCCCCGGTACGCCCGGAGCACGTACAAGCGTCGTACTCGGCCCACGCTCTCGTCGCCGCCGTATGGGTCGACGTTAAGGTCACAGACGCCAACGACTACCCCATGCACCGAGGCGACGAACAGCGCCTCATCCGGCTTATCGAAGCGATTGGCGCCGCTTGTCCACTCGTCGGTCAACCGGCGGACGAACCGCCAACCGTCCTGTTCGCTCTCGGCAACGAGCGGGGCAACCGGACCGAGATTGCCTCATCTTCCGTTTTGGAGAGCAACTGCTCCCAACCATGATGATGGCCCCAGGCCAAGATGCCCAACAAGGCCACGAACATGGCCATCGCAATCCGCTAAAATCCCGAGCAAATCACTCGAAGGCGGGCAAGACGGCCAGCCCTCCCTCTCCTCCTAGGTCCGCCGCCGGGCCGCCAGTGCGGCTTGGCGGGCGGGCGGACGATCGGAGGCACCGGCAATCAGCTATTCCCTATCGTGACGTGGCGAAGTGGCGGACTGACTTTTTTGCATGCCCCATCTGCCGAT
>DASZFN010000247.1:0-9742 GCA_035939715.1 Gemmataceae bacterium
CTCCGACAAGACCATTACCCAGGACGGAGTTTCGAAGGAAGACGACAGCCTGCGCATTGACTCCACGGGCAAGCGCACCGTAAGGCTCTATGAGCTGCCGGATCCTGGGGTCGAGGATTGCATCGTTACCTATCGAGCGCGCATCAAAAGCAACCTCGCGGAAGGGCAAGCGTATATCGAGATGCTGTGCCATTTTCCCGGCATGGGGGACGCATTCTCCAGGGGGCTGGATAACCCGGTGAAAGGCGCCACGGATTGGGCCACGTATGAGACTCCCTTCTTTCTGAAGAAGGGTGAGCGTCCCGATCGGATCAAGTTAAACGTGGTTATCGAGGGCAAGGGGACCATCTGGCTCACGGAAATCCAGGTGCTGAAATCTCCCCTGGATCCTGGGCTATTTAAACAACAGGCTGACGGCAACGGCATGGACAGCGCGGCGGAGATCAAGTTCCGCAGGTTAGACGCGAACGGGGACGGCGTTTTGAACAATGATGAGATGCCGGAGAACTTGCGCGCCGAACTGGATAAGTGGGACACGGATAAGAATGGGCTCATCGACCTCAACGAGTTCAAGGCGTGGTTTCGGGCGCGGAGGCAATCGATCAATAAAGGGCAACCGGTTTCGCCAAGCTCGGTCACCAAGGCAGCCAAGATCAAGACGTTCAGCCCGCCGGACAAGCCCATTACGCAGGACGGACTATCCGTCGACCAGGGCGGCTGGAAAATTGAATCGCGCGCCGTGCGAACGATCCGCCTGTTCGAGGTCACTCCCAACGCCGGTCTGGAGCAGTGCCTGGTCCTGTATCGCGCCAAGATAAAAACCGAAAAGGCGGAGCGCCGCGTGTACCTGGAGATGTGGTGCCGCGTGCCGGGAATCGGGGAAGCGTTCTCCAAGGGCTTCAACACCGCCGTTACCGGGACGACCGACTGGAAAACCTACGAGATTCCGTTCCTTCTCGAGAAGGGCCAGCAGCCGGATTTAATCAAGGTGAACGTGGTTACGGAAGGAAAGGGCACGGTCTGGGTGAAGGATGTGGAGCTGTCACGAAGCCCCTTGTCCTGACGTATGCGATTATCTTGATCGGTAAGGGGCGCGTCTCGTAGAACGGAATTCATTCCGTTCAGCACCAGGCCGCCCCGAGCCGCTCCCGGTTCTGAACGGAATGAATTCCGTTCTACGAAACACGACTCCGGAAACCTGCACGAGGATTGACCCATGACAGGCGATGGCTTGGAAAACGGTACGTCGGGTTTTTCCAAACCCTCCATTCGCATTGACCCGGTTGCATTTCAGCGGGCCATCCTTCCCTATTATCTTGTGTTCATGGCGATCTTGATAATCTTGCCGACGATCGGGCAAGCCTTGATGCCTTACCTGCAAGGCCATGTCTCGGAAACAGAGATCCTGGAGCTGCCCCTGTATGATACGGCGGGACCCATAAGCCTGGGATGGCTGGCCATGGGGCCCGTGGCTGTCGGGCTCGTGAGTTTTGGGGGGCTGGCCGTGGGCGGAATCGCCATGGGCGGCGGCGCTGTTGGTATCGTGGCCATCGGTGGCGGTGCCGTGGGCCTGCTGGCGGTTGGCGGCGGCGCGATTGGCGTCATCGCCGTGGGTGGCGGGGCGCTCGGCTATGTTGCCGTGGGCGGCGGGGCGGTGGGTAGATATGCGCTCGGCGGTGGCGCCGCCGGGAGATATCTCTTGACCGGCACGCGCCAGGACGAAGAGGCCATACGGTTGTTCTGCAAATACTTGCCGCGACTACGGCAAGCCTTCATCTCTGTCGAAGGGGAGTCGCGCAGCAATACTTGCTAACTCTGAACTACAAAAATGAGTCCCATCACACAAGAACTCCCTGCCCAAGCATAGAATACAGCTTCCCATTTCGCCCGTTCCGGAAGCACCTCGCTATTCGCCGAGCAGGAGGTCGAGGAATAATGAGATGGAACCCGCACGCCTTCCCATGCGCGGCAAAACATGTTTGATTACCGGCGCAACTTCCGGCATTGGGCTGGTGACGGCCAGGGAACTGGCCCGGCAAGGTGCGCAGCTCGTGATCGTGGGCCGTAATCCGGCGCGCTGTGAAGCGGCCTTGACGCAGATTCGCGGCGTGGGCGGCCATGCCAATGCGGAAGCGCTGCTTGCCGATCTCTCCTCGCTGCAGCAGGTGCGCACGCTGGCCCGGGAGTTCCAGGCGCGTTATCCGCGCCTCGATGTGTTGATGAACAACGCGGGCGGGGTGCGCTTCCAGCGCGAATTGAGCGCGGACGGACTGGAGATGACGTTTGCGCTCAATCATCTGGCCTATTTCCTGCTGACGCACCTCCTGCTGGACACGCTCAAGATCGGCGCACCGGGCCGGATCGTCAACGTAGCTTCGGACGCGCACCGCGGCGCGACCCTGGACTTTGACGATCTCATGGGCGCGCGTCGCTACCGCGGCTGGCAGGCCTATTGCCGGTCGAAGCTGGCGAACCTGCTCTTCACCTACGAACTGGCGCGGCGGCTCGACGGCTCGGCGGTCACGGTCAATGCCGTGCATCCCGGGTGGGTGGCCACGGGCTTTGCCAGCAACACGGGTTGGCGCGGCCGGGTGCTGCAGTTGGCGGCGCGCTGCTTGGCGCTGAGCCCGGAGACCGGAGCGCGGACGCTCATCTACCTGGCCTCGTCCCCGGAGGTCGCTGGGGTGAGCGGGCGCTATTTCGTCAAGGAACGAGCCGTGGCTTCAGCGCCGGCGTCCTACGATGAAGCGGCGGCAAAGCGACTTTGGGACATCAGCCTGGAGTTGACGCATCTCTCCTAGTGGTCCATCAACCCTGGAATGAGGGATGGTCCAAATCGTTTAACCCGGAGCCAGCGGCGACGGCGAAGTCCCCTGAAGCGCCGTCGCCGCTGGCTCCGGGTTAAACGATGCATCAATCAACGATTGACGGAGCACTAGCGTGCGGGGCGTTCAACGGATTGTCTTGGGGGCCTTCTGCCCCTTGGGAATCTGCGTCGTGTATTTGCGCTCGTGCATCCGTTTCTGAAAATCGGCCTTGGCCGCTGCGACGGCCTTGCTGTCCTGCAGCAGATCGGCCATGGAGAGCGCCAAAACCTTGGCTGCCGCCATCATGCCCTTGTGTCCGATGGGCGAGCCGATGGCGGCGACATTCTGCCAGCTATGCCCCGGGCTGCCGGCCGCGAAACAGACCGTGGCCAGGCCGCCGGTCGGCACATGCCAGCTAATGTCGCCGACGTCGGTGGAGCCGGCCGTCATGGTCGGCTGGGCAGGCAACTCTTCGATCTTGTCGTTCAGCGGTTTCTCTTCGCGCAGGCCGAATTCGCTGCGCAGCGGGCTCTGCAACTGACGGGCGAAGGTGATATCGGCGGCGGAAAACCGGGGCGGCCCGACGCGCTGAAAATTGCGGGCAATCAATTGGGACAGAGGCAGATTGGGAATGATCTCATGGCAGTCCGTGTCCACCTGCAACGCCATCTTCGTCCGGGTCATCTTGGCCGCGGACTCGGCGATGTCCTTGATCCAGTCGAACAGGAATTCGGCATCCTCGTGCGTGTTGCCGCGGCAATAGTACCAGACCTGCGCCGTGGCGGGCTCCACGTTGGGTTGCGCGCCGCCGTTGGTGATCACATAGTGGATGCGGCTTGTCTCCTTGACGTGTTCGCGCATGTAATTCACGCCGATGTTCATGAGCTCGACGGCCTTGAGAGCGCTGCGGCCCTTTTCGGGGCTGGCGGAGGCGTGCGCCGCCAGGCCGGTGAAGGTGAACTTTGTCGAGATGACAGCCTTGGAGCTCATGTAGGAGACGGCGTTTTGCGTGCCCGGGTGCCAGTGCAAGCAGGCATCGAGATCGTTAAACTGGCCGTCGAGCGTCATGTAGATTTTGCCGATCACTGTCTCCTCGGCGGGCGTACCGTACACGCGAATCGTTCCCTTGAGGCCGTTCTTTTCGTAAGCGTCCTTGACCGCGAGAGCAGCGCCCACGGCCGCGGTGCCTAGTGCACAATGGCCGCAGCCGTGTCCCGTGGAGTGGCCGAGCGCCGGCTTGCGATCGGCCGCAGCCTCCTGGGATAGCTCCGGCAAGGCATCGTATTCTGCCAAAATGCCAATGACGGGCTTGCCCGCGCCATATTCGGCAACAAAGGCGGTCGGCATGTTGCTGACCCCTTCCCGGACGCGAAAACCGGCCTTCTTGAGCACGCCCACGAGCCGCGCGGCGGAGCGATATTCTTGCAAACCCAGTTCGGCGTAACTCCAGATGTCCTGATTGACCGCCACCAGGTCCGTTTGCAGAGCGTCCAGGTATTGCACCATCTGACGCTGCATGGCGGTCATGCCCGCTGGTTCCCCAGCCGCGCCGCTCTGGCATGTTGTCAGCAGAATAGCAAGGGACACGACAGCGACGGAGCGCCCAAGTCTTCGGTGGTTTGTCGCTTGCGGCTTAGGTCTGGTCATGGAGTTCTCACGAATTAAGGACCGTTGAATAGTCGGGGCTATCTACGTGTAACATAGCGCGACGTTGCTTTCCATAGTGCTGGTTGTGTTGCTGGCTGCGTAGTCACCGGAGGCCAAGACTTGATCAGCGCTGCCGGACCGGAGATGCTGAAAACTTCAGAAAGTTATTGTCGCCTTTCGCTCCGCGAAAGCAGTACTTTCGCGGAGCGAAAGGCGACAATAAGGCGAGCGAGACACTAACGAAAGTTCACGCCAGGCGAATGGCACACAACGTGCTGTCCATTAGGCGACCACTTTCCTTGGAGGACTTCAAGCCGTGATGACTCAATGCCGTTCTGTTAGTTTGGCGGCGCTTCTGGCTCTTTTCGCCGGCGTCACATTCGGCCAGGTGTCTGCAAAGGCGGCCGGGCCCAGCGCGAAGGATGTAAAAGTTGTCGCGGACCGGGCGGCGGCTTATCTCAAGACGACCCAGGGCACCGATGGCAGCTTCTCCCCGCAGCGCGCGGGGCCCGGAATTACCGCCGTCGTGGCGGCGGCATTGCTCCGCAACGGCTTCAGCAGCGACGACCCTATGGTTGCCAGGGCTCTGGCCTACCTCGAAAAAAATGTCCAGAAGGATTGCGGCATTTATGACAAGTTCCTGGCCAATTACACCACCAGCGTGGCTCTGATGGCGTTCGTGGAAGCCAACAAGGACGGACGCTATGACGCGGCCATCAAGGGCGCCACGAAATTCCTACGCGGCATGCAGTTTGACGATAGCAAGGTTGAATCCGGCGACGCCAAGTATGGCGGCGTGGGCTACGACGGCAAATCGCGGCCCGATCTGTCCAATACGCAGTACTTCCTCGATGCCCTGCAGGCGGCCGGCGTCGCCAAGGACGACCCGGCGGTTAAGCGCGCCCTGATGTTTGTCAGCCGTTGCCAGAACCTGGCCGGTGAACATAACGACCAGGCGTTCGCCAGCAAAGCCAGCGCGGACGACAAGGGCGGCCTGGTCTACGACCCGCTCGCCAGGGACAGCAAGCGCCAGCAGACGCCCCAGGGCGGCCTGCGTTCCGCCGGCGCCATGACGTACGCCGGGTTGAAAAGCTTTCTGTACGCCGGCCTGAGCAAGGATGACCCACGCGTGCAGGGCGCGGTGCGCTGGATCCGCGCCCACTACACCCTCGAGGAAAACCCCGGCATGGGCCAGGCCGGCCTCTACTACTACTATCACACCTTTGCCAAGGCGATGACTGCCCTGAAGGAGGACAACTTCCAGGATGCCAAGGGAGTCCAGCATGACTGGCGCAAAGAGTTGTTCGAGGCCCTGAGGAAACGCCAGCGCCCCGACGGCAGCTTCCTGAACCGCGGCGACAAGGCCTTCGGCGAGGGCGATGCCAACCTGGCCACGGCGTTTGCACTATTGACCCTCAGCTATGTCCAGGCGCCGGCGAAATAAAACCGTGTGCCATGCTTTCGCGGCCCCGGCTGCGCATGACAAGTGGGCAAGACCGGGCTGGGGCCGCGAAAGCATGCCACCACGAAAAGGGAGCCGGTCAGCGATCTTGTCCGAGCAGGCAGGCCAATATGTCCGCGCCGCGCTCCTGGAGATTCAGCGCTGGCTGCTCGCCCAGATGCTCCTTGACCCAGGCGTATCCCGCCGACAGCCCCGAGCAGCGCCTCAGGTTGTGGGCGTCGCTGGCGAGCACAGAGTCCGGGAAGGCACGCAGCATGGTCTGGCCCGCTGCCTGGGACGCCGCGCCGTGGTTGCCCAGCAGCGAATCGACCGTGATTTGCAGCCAGGCCCCCGCTTTCACCAGCGCGCTCAAACGGTCGAAGTCTTTCTGGAGATAATCGAAACGCTCGGGGTGAGCAAGAACGGCGACCGTGCCGCACTCACGGAGCCAACGCACCAGTTCGGCGGCATCCGGCGGGCACAGCGCTTCCTTCCACGGCAACTCGAAGAGCGTGAACGCCGGGTTATCACCCAGGTGGCAGTAGAGACCGGCATCGTAGTCGCGGCGGTAGGCGGCCGTGTCCGTGACCTGAATCTCCGAGCCGGCCAGGACGGTGAGCGGAATCTGGGCCTCTGTCAACGCCTCGTTGAGACGCGCCACCTGCGGCAGAATATCGCTGCGCAGCAGCCGCAGGTGACGATGGCAGTGCGGCGTGGCGACGATGTGACCAATGCCGTCGGCAACGCTGAAGCGGGCCATGGCCAGCGACTCTTCCATGGATGCAGCGCCATCGTCGACTCCGGGCAAGATGTGGCAATGCAGGTCAAGCACGTAATTCTCCTCTCCGTGACCGCTTTGGAAGCAGTCATTATACGGCCGCCGAAAATGCGCAAGGCTTGCCGGCGAAATCGGCATGTCGGCGGCGCGACAGGTCACCGCGACTAGAATGATGAAAAGGTCGTCGCGAGATGAATCTACCACGCGAGCTGCAAACTGAGCGTCTCCGGCTACGGCGTTGGACAGAGGCCGATCGCGCGCCGTTTGCCAGCTTGAACTCCGATCCACGGGTAATGGAGTTCTTTCCGGGGACGCTGTCCCGGCAAGAGAGCGATGCGCGGGCTGACCGCATCGAGGCTCATTTTCAGGAACATGGGTTTGGACTTTGGGCTGTGGCAATTCCGGGCATTACCCTGTTCGCAGGCTTCGTTGGACTATCCATCCCGCGCTTTGAGGCTCCTTTTACGCCGTGCATCGAGATCGGCTGGCGCCTCGCTGCCGAACATTGGAACCGCGGCTATGCGACGGAAGGAGCACGGGCGGCGCTGGCCTTCGCTTTTGACGCGCTGCAAGTGGAAGAAGTCGTTTCGTTCACCGTTCCGGCAAATCTGCGCTCGCGACGGGTGATGGAGAAAATCGGCATGGTCCACTCGCCCCGCGACGACTTCGACCACCCGCTGCTGCCTCAAGGTCACCCCCTTCGACGGCACGTCTTGTACAGATACGGGCGAATCCAATCTGTCCGGGAGCGTGCGTTTCGCTAAACCAAGCCGGCCATTCTCTCCAGCAAGCCTCTCTCATCCATTGTTCTCCGAGCCCACGCTGCGCCGCGTAAAATCGCCCCGGCGACAGACCACTTAATGCGGTATGCTTGGCACGCTTTCACAGCCTCGGGTCCACCGGCTCGCTTTCCAGAGCGAGGACGCCGAAAACACACTCGTGAACACGGCGGAGCGGTTCCCGGCGCACAAATCGCTCCAGACCTTCAACGCCAAGAGCGAACTCGCCCACGGCCAGCGAGCGTTTCTGACCCAGCCCACGGCTGCGAAGCCGGGCGAGATTCTCATCCGTCGTATATTCTGGCCCGTAGATAATCCGAAGATACTCCCTGCCCCGGCATTTGACAGCGGGCTGAGCGAGACCGCGCTTGCCTTTGAAGATGAAGCTGAGTGGCTTCACGACCATGCCTTCGCCGCCTCGTTGCGTGAGTTCAATCCACCAGTCGGTCCCCTCCGCTTCGCTCGACGGATCGGTCACGTCGACGATCTTGTACGGAGTCGCCAGCAGCATTTCGGGATCGAAGCCGCAAATCTTGCCAAGTTGTTGCATGTGCCAAACATGGTCCTTGTCCACATGAACATGACCTTCCGTGGCCAGCAAGTGGAACGGAGCCAGCTTCAGATCGGTCAAGGATGACACCGGCCAGCAATACTGGCGATACGCGGCCACGAACTTGGCGGCGTTTCCTTCCCGGCCACGGTACGCGTCCCTTAGCTGCTCGAGCTTTTCCTTTTCGCCGTTTGTCAAGCGCGTCATGGCTTGTTCCAGTGCCAATACGGCACGGGGAAGCGAAGCCCGTCCGGCGGCTCCGACCGCTGCGTATTGCGTTCGCAGCAGCTCCTGCGCCTTCGCCGACCAGGGCATTAACTCGCAATCAAGACAGGCCCAGGTTGTTTCGAAGGTCGCCCAGAAGTCGGCGGCAGTCAGAGCCGCGCGCACCCTGTCGAGGAACTGCCGTTCCAGTTCCGGTTCATTGAAGAAGCGCCGCCCCGTTCGCGTGTAGACAATGCCGATTTCATTTTCAGCAATCCCGAACCGCGTCTTCGCCGCGTCCTCGTCCCGGCAGATGATGACCACGGCCCTCGATCCCATGTGCTTTTCTTCGCAGATCACTTGATGCGCGCCCTGGCTGCGGTAATAGGCGAATGCCTGGGCAGGATGCTCCAGCAGTCCCGGTGCGCTACTCGTCTCGCATGGCGACATGGTGGGCGGCAGGTAGATCAGCCATTTCGGGTTAGTCGCAAACCGGCTCATCACTTCGAGCGCGGCCGTGGCGTTGGCTTCGCGGATGGTGACGGTGCCGCGCAGACGCGTCGTGATGATGCGCTTGCCCAGAACGTCCTCGGCATCGAGCACCTCGTCGTGAAGCTGCTGCGCGGAGAGGTTCGGGGCCTGGTGATCGGCGGCCAGGAATGGCCGGGCCGGCTCGCAGTAGGTGTGGGCGGCCGGCACGGACACGAACTCCTTCTCCGGATAGCGCAGGGCCGTGAGCTTGCCGCCGAAGACGCAGCCTGTGTCGATGTTGACGGTGCGGTTGAGCCATTCCGGGTCCGGCACCGGAGTGTGGCCGTAAACGACCATCGCCGAGCCGCGGTACTCGGCCGCCCAGTTGTAGCGCACGGGCAAGCCGAACTCGTCCGTTTCCCCCGTGGTCTCGCCGTACAACGCGAAATCACGGACCTTGCCCGAACCGCGCCCCTGCATTTCCTCTTTCATCCCTGCGTGCGCGACGACGAGCTTGCCGTCGTCGAGCACATAGTGGCTGACGAGCCCGTCGAGGAACTCTGCCAGGTCCTTGCAAAACTTCCCTCGCACCTCGTCCGGCAGGGCATCGATCTCGGCGAGGCTGTTCGCCAGCCCGTGCGCGATCTGAACATCCTTGCCGCGCAGCTTGCGCATCAGCTTCATATCGTGGTTGCCGGGGACACACAGCGCGGTTCCGTACGCGACCATGTTGCGCACGAGCCGGACGGTATCAAGGATGCGCGGCCCACGATCGACCAGGTCGCCGACGAATAGGGCCTTCCTTCCCAGCGGGTGCTCGTAGTAGGAGCCGCTGCCCAACGCCGGTCCACCGGGAGCAACCGCGCGGAGTTCATAACCGAGTTGCCGGAGGAACTGTTCCAGCTCATCACAACAGCCGTGAACATCCCCGATGATATCGAAGGGCCCGTGCTCGTTGCGCTTATCGTTGTACAGCGGCACACGCTCGATGGTGGCGGCTTCCACTTCCTCCGGAGATTCCAAGACGAAGACGTGGCGAAAACCTTCTTTGCCGAGACCGCGAAG
>DASZFN010000248.1:0-3511 GCA_035939715.1 Gemmataceae bacterium
ACAGAAAGCGAAAAGCCCAAACAGAACGGGCAAACCAACCTTCGTGATAGTCATCACTTGTGATTACTTCGAGCCGACCTCAATCTTATGAAGCGACTATGTAGGCCAATCGTAACTTCACTTATGCGGGGTTCCCATGTACGTTCGGGTAATCGCCAAAGGTTTGATACTCCTCTCTGCCTTCCTCCTCATTACTTCAGCGCTCCTTGTCTCTGGATGCGGAGCTAACGCTCCATCCGCTTCCACTCAGCCAACCGCCGCCATTGTTCCCGTCGTGTCCTTGAACGTGAGCCCCGCCGCGGTCCTGCCAGGTCAAAGCGCCACCTTGACCTGGTCAGCAACCTCGGCGTCCTCCTGCACGGCCGACGGCGCTTGGTCCGGATCGCCGCAGATGAGCGGCTCGATGAATGTGACACTCTCCTCACCCGCCACTCAAACCTACGTCCTTGAGTGCGCTGGCACGGGCGGTACAACCATTCGCAAGTCGGCCACCCTGACGTTGTCTCCGGTCGACGCAGCTTGTACTTCGAACCCTGCAATGGTCACTGCTCATGGTAGGCACGTCGGCAAACGAAGAGCGCCGAACGGCAGCCACTCCTGAATCCAGGCGAGATTTGATTCAAGCGATTGTTAGAGAGGGAATATGCCGACACGCAGAGAGTTCATCAAGACCACGATCATCGCAGGCACGGCAGTGGCTTTGTTCCGTTGCGCCGAAGGGCGCGTCTGGGCCTACTCCCAAAGTCCGAAGCTGCGCAAGTTCGTCGCCCCGCTTCCCGGCCTCGGCGATATTCCCGTCGCCAATGCCGCCACCAATGCTGCTTACCCCGGGGCCGATTTCTACACGCTGAGCGCGCAACAATTCACGCAGCGGATGCATCCCGACCTGCCCGGCCCCACTCACCTCTGGGGCTACGTGGACCAGACCACCAACAAGTCTGTCTATCTTGGCCCGATCATTGTTGCGCAGCGCGGGAAGGCCGCGGTCATCCGCATGACCTACAATCTGCCGCCCACGCACATTCTTCCCGTCGACACCTCCATCATGGGCGCCGAACCCGGCGTGCCGGTTAACCGCATGTGCGTGCATCTGCACGGCGGCCTCGTTCCCTGGACTTCGGATGGTGGACCGTTCGCTTGGTTCTCCCCCACAGGCGTGGTCGATGCCACCGACGGTTCCGCCGGCCCGAATTTCCTCAACGGCGTTCCCGGCTACCCCGGCGTCGCCGACTACTACTATCCCAACAATCAGAGCGAACGCCTCGCCTGGTATCACGACCATGCCATGGGCATCACCCGGCTCAACGCCTATTCCGGCCTTGCCGCCGGCTATCTCATCACCGATTCGGTGGTCGGCGCCATGGCGGTCGGGAATACCCCGCTGGTCCCGGGGCTCGCCTACACCATACCCCTGGTCCTTCAGGACAAGTCCTTCAAGCAGACCGCCGACAAGTGGGGACAGGCCGGAGATCTGTTCTACCCCTATCAATACGAGCATGAAGGCGCGTCCGCGCGTTGGGACCTCGGCGAACCCTCCGACGGCTTTACCCCGGCAACCGGGCCACTTCCGTCGCCCTCCAGCGTTCCCGAAGCGTTCTTCGACACGCCGGTAATCAATGGCATGGCCTATCCCTATGCCGACGTTGAGCCGCGCCGTTACCGCTTCCTCGCCCTCAACGGCTCGCAAGCTCGCTTCTTCCACCTTCAGCTGTACTACGAATCAGCCCTGAATCCCGGCGAGCCGGACTTCAGCAGGCCCGGCCCCGGGTTCATCCAAATCGGATCGGAAGGCGGAATCCTGCCCTCACCTGTGGTCTTGAATAACCCGCCAGTGCAGATTCCCACCAATTGCGATGGCTCGGTCAACCCCGGCGGTCCGTTCAATCTGCTCCTTGCTCCTGCCGAACGCGCCGACCTTATCATCGATTTCTCCAAGGTCCCCGTCGGCTCGAATCTCATCCTCTACAACGACGCCCCGGCCCCGTTCCCCATGGGTGATTCCCGCAATGACTACTACACCGGCTGCCCCGATCAGACCGCCCAGGGCGGCGCGGCGCCAACGCAAGCAGGCTATGGACCGAATACGCGTACGCTCATGCAGTTCCGCGTTGCGGCTTTGAACGGCAATGCCGACCCGCTCGACTTCGACGCCACCTTGGAAAGCTTGATGAGCCAGCTTCCGTCGGCCTACCAGGCCTCTCACCAGGCATTCGGCGAGCCCGACCTCGACTCCGCCGATCCCAATGCCCTGCGTGAAGTAAAAACCCTGAATGAGGACTTCGACGAGTTTGGTCGCCTCATCCAGCGCGTTGGTACCGACACGGCGATTTACGCCGACAGCTACGGCCGCAACTACATGGACCAACTGACGGAGGTCTACGATGCGAACCAGATGGTCATCTGGGACATCTACAACACCACCGGCGACACCCACCCCATGCACTTTCATCTCGTCAATGTTCAGGTGGTCGGGCGCGCCACCTTCGACGCCTCCATTCCCAACATCGTCGAGTTCGTACCCACCTCAGCCTGGATGCCGCCCGATCCCAACTATCGCGGCTGGAAAGAGACCGTGCGCATGAACCCCGGCGAGGTCACCCGCGTCATGATGAAGATGACTCTCCCCAAGGTCCCATTTACCGTCCCGGGTTCGCCCCGGCAAGGAATGCAAAACGGCCACGAATACGTTTGGCACTGCCACATCCTGGAGCACGAGGAACATGACATGATGCGGCCTCTGGTTATCCTTCCGTAAACCTGCCACGGCTTTTATTCAGGGCGCGCCTTCGCAAAAATAACGAGTCGCGCCCTGACCCCCCTCCGCTCCCTCCGGCAGCACTCCCGTCTCCCCGGTCAATAAGTCCGCGATCTACTTTGCCACCAGCGCCTCTCGTTTTCGATAATCGAATGGCAGCGCTGACAAGGCGCTCGGTTTCGCGGAGACGTCTCGAAATGCATGTTTTGGTCGTTGAAGACGAGGTGCGGCTGGCGCAAAATCTCGCCAGGGCACTCTCGAAGAATGCCGGATTCGTCGTCGACGTCGCCCCCGACGGCAACGACGGCCTTCATCTGGCTTCGTCCGGCGCCTTCGACGCCATCATCCTCGATCTCATGCTTCCAGGCATCTCCGGCAGCGAACTCCTGGCCCGGCTCCGCGCCGGCGGCAACAAAACGCCCGTCCTTGTGCTGACTGCCAAAGAGGACAAGGCATCCATCATCGGCCTTCTCGACAGCGGCGCAGACGACTATCTGGCCAAGCCATTCGACCTGGGCGAACTTCTCGCCCGCGTGAAAGCTCTCATCCGCCGCAGCAAGGGCCAGGCCAGTTCCTCCATCGCGCTTGGAGATCTGGTGCTCAATATCAACTCGCGTTCCGCCTCGCGGGCCGGCGCGCACGTTGAGCTCACTCCCATGGAATACCGCACACTCGAGTACCTGATGATGCACCAGGGCGTCGTCGTATCAAAAGAACAACTCCTCGAACACTTGTACGACTACAATTGGGAAAAAT
>DASZFN010000249.1:0-2054 GCA_035939715.1 Gemmataceae bacterium
GGCGAGGCCGCAGATTCCGCCCAGCACCAAATAAAACGGCAGTGCGCGCGGAATCGCGAAATCCATCGAGGTCACGGTGAACATCGGCCCGGCGCCGAGGGTCTCCATGTGCACGGCGGTGGCGAGCGTGCTTGCAATCACCAGCGGGATGAACGAGCGCGATTTAAATTCAAACAGCAGCAGTTCGATGGCGAGAATGACGCCGGCGATCGGCGTGTTGAACGTGGCCGACATGCCGGCAGCGGCTCCGCAAGCGAGCAACACTTTGCGCTCGGAGGCGGTGGTGTGGAGGATCTGGCCGATCAGGGATCCGACAGCGCCCCCGGTTTGAATGATCGGTCCTTCGGCACCAAACGGGCCGCCGGTTCCGATGGCGATGGCAGCGGATATCGGCTTGAGGATGGCGACTCGCGGCTGGATGCGGCTGCGGTTGAACAGAACCGCCTCCATGGCCTCAGGGATGCCGTGGCCTTTGATTTTTGGCGAGCCGTACTTTGCCATGAAGCCGACGATAACGCCGCCGATGACGGGAATGACGATGACCCACGGTCCCCACGCCGGGGCGAGTCGCGGGCTGGCGAAGGAAAAAGCCCAGCGGTGGTAGTAGGCCAGGTTGGTGAACAGGCCGATCAGCTTGTACAACACCAGCGCAATCACGCCGGCGAGCAGGCCGATGCCACCGGCAAGGAAGGAAACCAGCGCCAGCCGGAATTGTCCACGGATGACTGTGTCCTCGCCGTTATTTGCGGCCAGGGGCCAGTTGTTAGGCGCCGGTAGGCCCGCGCCCGTTCCGTCGCCGTTTGTGCTCTTCGACATGCAGCCTGGAACCTCTCTTGCCTTTGGCCCTGGAAACGCGGCTATTGGCGACCCGAGCTCCTCGCATTGCCTGACGCAGGGCTTTCACCAGCGTTGGACCAGCCGAGCGCAACTCCTGCCGGTGGTGCAACGACAGTTCCCGCAACAATTTTTCGCCCTTGGAAGTCAGCTCGAGCAGCACTTCGCGCCGGTCTTCGCCACGGCTACGCCGAATGAGCCCCTCGGCGGCCAGGCGGTTCACAAGCTCCACAGCGCTGTGATGCTGAATCTGCAGGCGCTCAGCCAGTTCTCCGATAGTGGGCCGCGCGTCGCGCGGCAGTCCCTTCACTGAGAGCATGAGCTGGTGTTGCCTTGGCTCGAGCCCCGCGGCACGGGCGGCCTGTTCGCTGAATGAAAGGAAGCAGCGTATCTGATAACGCAGCTCCGCCAGGGATTCGTAATCTGACAGGGTGAGTGCTTTCATGCCGCGGATTATATCGTAGCAAGACAAGAACCTCTGTGATGTATCGTACCACGATATGTCGAGGATTGCAGGGTGGTTGATGGGGTGTGCACCAACAGGGGAACGGGGTGGGCAGCTTGGGGGCAGGTCCTCGGTGAAAAAGTTTTTCTGGCCGCAGGCGTTATCCAGAGTCACGGGGTCGTTCGACTGGGTTCGGCTGGCGCCTCACTCCGCTCAGGATGACAGAAGGAATGGGACCGCGGCTGGTATGGCAGCCGGCGGGGCTGCCTGACGAGGGCGTGCACGCGGTTTCGGGCTCATTTACAATCCTTCGTTCCTCAAATTCAGAGGCTTGGGAGAGACCCTTGATCCCGCGTTATACGCGTCCCGAGATGGGGCGCATCTGGAGCGATGAGAACCGGTTCCGCACGTGGCTGGCGGTCGAGGTGGCCGCGACTGAGACCCTGGCCGAGGCGGGGCTGGTGCCGAAGGAAGCGGCCAAGGCGATCGGGGAACGCGCCGATTTCCGGCTGGAGCGCATTCAGGAAATCGAGGCCGAAGTTCGTCACGACGTGATCGCCTTCACGACGGCCGTGGCGGAGATCGTAGGGCCGCATGCGCGCTGGTTTCACTACGGGCTGACGTCCAACGACGTGGTCGACACGGCGCAGGCGTTGATGATTGGGCAGGCTTCGGCCATTATCGCGGAGGACCTTACGCGGCTGGCGGAGGTTCTCGAGCGCCGCGCGTGGGAATTCAAGGACACGCCGCAGATTGGCCGCACGCACGGCATCCA
>DASZFN010000250.1:0-3957 GCA_035939715.1 Gemmataceae bacterium
GTGGGTGCGGCGGCGTGCGGCGGTACGTTTGGCTTTCATGGCAGTGCGATACGCGACTCCGTGCAGCCAGTCGGCCAGCCCTTCCCGGCGGCGAATCGACTGGTTGTTACGGGCCAGTACCAGAAACGTTGCCTGAAACGCATCCTCCGCGTCCTGCTCGTGGCCCAGCACGCGCCGGCACACACGCAGCACCATCGGCCCATGCCGGCCCACCAGGGCGGCGAAGGCGGCCTCCTGCCGGCCCGCGGCAAACGCGTCGAGCAGCTCCAGGTCGCTTCGCTCCTGGCCGACGGGGGCGGCGGCTAGCTTGCGAACGTAGCGCAGGATCGGATCCGGGTGGGCCGTGTTCATGGCTGACGTCTCGGGTCTTGGGCTCCTACCGTAATAGTTCCCGCTCCGGCGCCAATCCCTCCCGATTTTTCTTCCGGGGCCTGCCTCCATCGCCCCATTCTGCCGGCCGGCGGGCCGCGTAGGCTCACTGATCGTACTTCGATCGACCGCGCATCTCGCCGAGAGCCGTGGTTTTTCCGGGCTCAAGGATGATCTGCTGCCGGCGGATGACGGTATGTTGAGTTTTCGGAGCGATGACCGCAAGGTCGAGCGGTATCCCGGCCGGCAGGTCCGTGACGCGGAACCGACCCTCCTTGTCGGTGACCAGCGGCGCTCGTTTGAGGCGCAGGTCGTGCCCGGGCCATTCCAGCTCCTGCCAGGGGGCGCCATACTCGATCGCATACCCGACCAGTGGCTCGCCATTCTTCAGGATGGCCCGGCCGGTAAGGGTAGCGAGCGGTTGCAGAGTAACGGTGACCGGCTCCGGCTCGTCCCCCCGCAGGACAACCGTACCAGCTAGTTTGCGCTCGTCGTTCCAAATGAGCAGGCGGCGCGGTTTGGCCGGGTTCAACGCTTGGGCAACAAACTCCGGACCCGAAATAGTCGCCCGGCTCCGGGGGCCGAAATAGGGGGTTAAGCCGATGGCCCAGCCACCTGGCACCGGCCGGCCGGCCGGGTCTACCAGACGTCCCCGTCGACGTGCGCCGGGGTCGAGCGCGAAGTTGACGGTAAACTCGGTGGCGTCGTCACCCACCGGCCGAACCAATCGATAGGCGTTCAAGTGCGACATCGGGAACATATCTCCCAGGCCAAGGGTCATAAACGTCTCGGCCCCTGCGGCGTAAATGACCGGATCCCGGTCTTCCTTTCGGACGGACGGCTGGGTGAACTGCTCCGGGTTGTCTACGGCATGGACGAAAAGCGCGCCAGGTCCCGGCAGGGCCGTAAGCTTATAACGACCGTCCGCAGTCGTGATCATTTCGCGACTGTCGACCCACAACAACACATCGAATTGCGGTCGAGCATAGCCCGGCGTGGTGGTGTAATTCCCGTTGTTGAAGAGCGGTGCATAGACAACGCGGGCGCGGACAGGTCGGCCGCTGGACCGGTCGGTCACCTGGCCATGGATCATAATACCCCGATACAGCTCGGCGTCGTGGGTGATGGGCGCGAATCCTTCTCGGTCGCCGACCTCGTCGAAGCGGTGCATGTGCGGAGTCCCGGCGCCGGGGTCGAAGAGTACAATCTGGCGGGCTTTTGCCAGCCCCTCCAGTCGGTAGCGTCCCAGCGCGTCGGTTACCGCTTCGACTGGCATCTGCCACCAGTCCATCGGCTGGCCGGGTGTGTAGGCCCGGACTCGGACGCCCGCAAGCGGCTGCTTCGTCTTTGCATCGCGAAGAGTGCCGACAATCGGCCTGCAAGGCGCAACCGCCACAACCGGCTCCGGCCCGCACAACGCGACCTGCCCCTGCCTCACGGCGACTGCTACAAAATCGGGGCGCGTGACGACGCGCACATAATGATCGGCAATCCTCGGACTGCGGACGGCCAACATTAGTCCCCTGTCTCGGCCGATGCCTGTCAAGCGAAACGTCCCATCCGGACCGCTTGTAGCCGCAGGAAATTGTCGCATCGCTTCGCCCGCCCAAGGCGCCCAAAGCCGTTTTTTTGTGAGCAAGTGAAAGGCCGGTCCCGTCGGCGATTTGTCCTTGTCCGCGGCCCATTGGTTCAAGAATTCATCGAGAGTGCCCGATGCCGAGGTGCTCAGCTCGACGATTCGTACCGATGCTCCGCTGACAGGTTTCCCTTCGAGGTCAATGATTTTGCCGCGGATGGGCACATCCGCTGGCAAGCGTAGCGTGAGTTCGAGCCTAGATTCGGTCCGCTGAATGTCGACCCAATCCAAACCCAGGCCGGCGGCCGTCGCAAGAAGGAAGGTGCCCCACACGGGCTCGACAGGGAGCACGAATCGGAAGCAACCGTTACCGTCCGTGGCTGGCTGCGGGGCGACCGACTTGCCGGCATTGTCGCAAATGAACATTTTCGCTCCGACGCATGGCTTGCCATCCGGATCTAGCACGCGCCCCCTCACCTCGAAGCGATCACCTTTCGCGTCGGCCGCGGGCGCCAGCTTCTGATTTTTGATATCCGATTTCTGACTTGCTGCTGGCCGTTCGGTGGCAGGAACTGCCTGATGCGCCAGCACGCCGGCCCCGGCAGCGACCAGTCCCGCGGTCAGCAGCACGGCTGTCACGACTTTGAGTTTGGTCGAGAACATGGCTCCAGACACTCCTTGCGCCAGCGCGCTAACATGAGCAGGAATTTGCGAGGCGGCCGTCGCGCCGGCCGCTGCGAGGAGCCCATATCGGACCGTGCTGTGGACCAGCACACCCGCGACCGCTTTGGAGGTGGCTTCCGCGACCGCCAGGGCAGCAAGCAAGGTTCCCAGGTTGATGCCCCGTCGAGTAAGTTGTCGCTGAAGTTGCTGGCGTGCGCGCGTCACCCGGCTGGATACCGTGCCGGGTTTGCAGCCCAGCAGGGCAGCGGCTTCCGTTCCGCTCTTACCCTCCAGTACGCAAAGCACGAAGGCCTGGCGGAACGGCTCGGAAAGCTTCCGTAGCTCCTCATCCAAGGCCGCCTGGACCTCGTTCCAGGTCGGACCGACTGATGGTCTGAGCTCTGGTGGCAAGCGCTGTTCCCGGGTGCGACGGCGTGCGGCGCTGCGTTTGGCGTTCATGGCCGTGCGATAGGCGACCCCGTGCAGCCAATCGGCCAGCGCGGCTCGCTTGCGGATCGTCTTGCTGCTCTGGGCCAGGACCAGAAAGGTCGCCTGGAAGGCGTCCTCCGCGTCCTGCTCGTGACCGAGCACGCGCCGGCAGACGCGCAGGACCATCGGCCCATGCCGGCCAACCAGGGCAGCGAAGGCGGTTTCCTGGCGGCGCGCGGCGAAGGCGTCGAGCAGCTCCAGGTCGCTCCGCTCCTGCAAATCGCGGCTGGCGACCAGCCTGCGAAGATACCGCAGAATCGGATCCTGCTGGGCTGTGGTCATGACTGAGTCTCTGGTTTTTAGGTTTCCTACCATAGTAGTTACCGAGACACGGTCCAGCCCTCCCGATTTTTTCTTCCTTACGGGCGCTGGCGCGACGCTGGGCTATGAGCGAAATCGTGGTTAGCATAAAATACGCGCATCGGAGGGGGCGATGGTTACCGTTAGTCTTCAGCTTTCGCCGGAAATCGAACAGAAGCTTCGCGATCGAGCGGCTCAATTCGGCAAGCCGTTTGAGACATTCCTCCAGGAAATTGCCGAACGTGTAGCCAAGGAAGAAACCGCCAAGACCCCGCCCCCGCCACCTATGTCCTTCGAAGAGTGGCTCGCAAAGTGGCGGGCTTGGGTTAACAGCCAGCCGGCTTTCCCGGTAATTGCCGACGACAGCCGCGAGAGTATTTACGAAGGGTGCGGTGAATGAGCACCTCGTGATTCCCGATAGCCTTTCATCCCTCCGGATTTCTCTTCCCGGGGTTACCGGGTCGATCATTTGTCGACGTCAGCCCATTCTATTTGCTATCATGGGGCATCGGCATATTGTCCAAGGAGGCCGGTCATGATCACTCTAACGATCCAGCTTC
>DASZFN010000251.1:0-3556 GCA_035939715.1 Gemmataceae bacterium
CAAGTACAAAGAGTACTTGTGCCCATCGACTTCAAGAACACCGCGCTTGAAGAGGTCCTCCTTAGGCCAGCCTTTGAGGAGCCTGGCGCTGAGCTTCTGCGGGTCTTTGAGGTCTTCCTCGGTTAGTTGCAACTTCCCCCGTCGGCTCGCTTTGGAATCCTCCATCTTCAGAATTATTGGCACGGTTTGATCGTCGGAAGGTTGGTCGCCATAGCCATTTGGTGGGACTGACAACGGCAGGAGCATCAGGAGCATGAACTTTCGCATAGACAAAATCCTCCCAGAGCGTGTTGATGCCGAACAGCAAGCTCAGGCGCCGCGGCCACCTGATACCCTGTAGCACGCGGGTCCGACCACGGCGGCCGCAGTGGGCTATAGCGCCGGTTAGGCGAGATGCTGGCCCCTACGGGGTGGCCCTGGCCGTTGCCGTTCCAGGCGTTTCAATCGCTCGTCAAGTTGGCCGAACCAGTGAATGAACAGAAACTTTCTGGATAGTAACAGCCACTCAATTGACCTTCAAGCAAGCTAACCGGCCGATCGATGGTAATAAAGCCCCGCGCGGGGCAAGCGCGGTTCGTCTCGTTCCGGCTGGCAATGTGCCCGGTAGGATCATGCAGGGGGCGGCCCGTTTGATGCTAACGGTAATGACGATTGGATTTACCATTTTTGAAGGAGTGCCTGAGCCTATTTAAGGGAAGAAGTCCGTGTGTTTTTCTGCTTGAGCCCCTCCAGGTCGTCGGGAACCTGAAATGGGAGTTAACACCTAGCTCTTCACCAATCCACCCCTCATGAATTTGAGCTCGACCATATGAATTGCAAAGAGCGCCATCCAATCTGGAGTTTATCCCTCGTTCGCAAAGAACGAGTGAAAACCTCTTTCGCCCTCTGGAAACTGGCGAAGGCTTCGGATTTTGCGTACTTCACTTTTGTCCGAGCGCGCAATAGATAAACAAAAATATAAGGCAAGGGATTATTCAGTTATTGTGTCAACACCATGACTTGTTAATGGAGCTTGGAATCCGTTGAGAGGCAGCTAGGCGCGGCAACCCCCCCCGTCCTTGCCATTTAGCACATCGCTGCCATCGACTTGTGAAGTTCCGTGTGGACGCCACCCCTTTCGTCCGCAACCGCCCTCTTCGTCCGCAATCGCCTGGTTTATGAGCGGTTCCTGAGTTCGGAGGTTGCTCGCCCCCGCCTCCATGGCCCCGTTGGCGGAGGTTTAGAATCCTCAATGACTGAACTTACCCGGATTCTGCGTCAGATCGAAGAGGGCGACCCGCACACCGCCGAGCAACTGCTGCCCTTGGTTTACGACGCGCTGCGGCAGCTTGCCGCTCACAGGCTAGCTCACGAGAAGCCAGGGCAAACGCTCCAGCCGACGGCGCTGGTCCATGAAGCCTATCTCCGTTTGGTAGGCGCCGATCCCAAGCAGCCGTGGGATAGCCGCGGGCATTTCTTTGCCGCTGCCGCCGAGGCGATGCGCCGCATCCTCGTCGAACAGGCCCGCCGAAAAGGGCGCATCCGGCATGGCGGCGAGCTCCGGCGCGTGGACCTGCCCGACGCGGAGATGGTGGCCTCAGCCGAGGACGAGCAGGTCCTGCTTCTCGATGAAGCCCTCACCCGGCTGGCCGCTGCCCGGCCGCAGGCGGTCGAGCTGGTCCAGCTGCGATTCTTCTCCGGCCTGACAGTCGAAGAAGCCGCCACGATACTGGGCCTCTCGCCGAGTACGGCCCGGCGGCTCTGGGTATTCGCCCGCGCCTGGCTGCGGCGGGACATGGAGCGGGAGGCCAATGCCATGTCCTGAGCCTGGAGTTTTTTTCAAGAATTTTGACTGCTTTTTCATCGCCGCGTCGCATTGTCTCCCGGAGCCCTACGCGGGAACATCGTTCGCGTGCTGGGGAGCTGAAGCCATGACCGAGCCATCATTGCCGGAAGAATCGATCTTTGCCCAGGCCCTGGAGATCGGCTCCCCCGCGGAGCGGGCGGCCTTCCTGGACCGAGCCTGCGGTCAGAACCCGGCCCTGCGAGCGGAGATCGAAGCCCTGCTGGGCGCCCATGGACGTGCTGGCGGCCTGCTCGACCTGCCCGACAAACCGGCTGTCACCGTCGATGAGCCGATCACGGAACGTCCCGGCACGATCATCGGCCCGTACAAACTCCTGCAGCAAATCGGCGAAGGCGGCATGGGCGTCGTCTTCATGGCCGAGCAGACCGAGCCGGTGCAACGCAAAGTCGCTCTAAAAATCATCAAGCCAGGCATGGACAGCCGTCAAGTCAGCGCCCGCTTCGAAGCCGAGCGCCAGGCCCTGGCCCTGATGGACCACCCCCACATTGCCAAAGTGTTTGAGGCCGGCACGACCAAAAGCAGTCGCCCCTACTTCGTCATGGAGCTGGTCAAGGGCACGCCCATAACCCGCTACTGCGATGAGCATCACCTGACGCCCAGGGAGCGCCTGCAGCTCTTGCTGCCGGTTTGCCAGGCGGTGCAGCACGCCCACCAGAAAGAGATCATTCATCGAGATCTGAAACCGTCCAATGTGCTGGTGGCCGAGTACGACGACCGGCCGGTGGCGAAGATCATCGACTTCGGCGTAGCCAAGGCGACCGGGCCGAAGCTGACCGAGCGGACGCTGTTCACCGAGTTTGGCCAGGTGGTCGGCACCCTGGAGTACATGAGCCCGGAACAGGCCAAACTGAACGCCCTGGACATCGACACCCGGAGTGACATCTACGCCCTGGGGGTATTGCTGTACGAGCTGCTCACCGGGACGACACCGTTCGAGACGAAGCGTCTGCGGCAGGTGGCCTTCGACGAGGTCTTGCGGATCATTCGCGAGGAGGAGCCGCCCACGCCGAGCACGCGCTTGAGCAGTACGCAAGAGTTGCCGTCGATCGCAGCCAAGCGGGGTTTGGAGCCTAGGAGGCTGAGCGGTCTGGTACGTGGGGAACTCGACTGGATCGCGATGAAGTGCCTGGAGAAAGACCGCAACCTCCGGTACGAGACGGCCAACGGGCTGGCTCGTGACATCGAGCGTTATTTGCACGACGAACCGGTGCAGGCCTATCCGCCCTCGGCCGGGTATCGGCTGCGGAAGTTCGTGCGGCGGAACAAGGGGCCGGTGCTGGCAGCGATGACCGTCTCGCTGGTGTTGGTGGGCGGCATCGTCGGCACGACCTGGGGCATGCTCCGAGCGAGGGCGGCTGCCCGGGCGGAGAAAGAGGCCAAAGAAACTGCCCAGCAGAGCGAAGCCGAGACCAAGGCAGCGCTCGACTTCGTGGAGAACAGGGTCTTCGCCGCTGCCCGGCCCAAGGACCAGGCAGGCGGCCAGGGCTACGACGTGAAGCTGATCGATGCCCTCAAAGCCGCCTTGCCGTTTGTGGACAAGAGCTTTACCGGCCAGCCGCTGATTGAAGTCCGGCTGCGGATGACGATGGGTAACTCGTTCTGGTACCTGGGCGACGCCAAGACCGCGAGCGAGCAATTCCAGGCGGCCCGACAACTCTACGCCGAGCACCGCGGCCCCGACCACCCCGATACGCTGAAGTGCATGAACAA
>DASZFN010000252.1:0-6266 GCA_035939715.1 Gemmataceae bacterium
CCACTCTAAAGATGAATGAATTTCGCGACGTGCTCGGCGCCAAGATGAGCACGGGCATGAAGCAGAAGGTGTCCATCGCGCGGGCCATCGTCCACGATCCGCCCGTGCTTATTTTTGATGAGCCGACGGCGGGGCTCGATGTCCTGGTAGCGCGGGCGGTCATGCAAAACATCGCCCACCTCCGCGAACTGGGCAAGTGCATTCTCTTCTCCACGCACATCATGCGTGAGGTGGAGAAACTATGCGATCGCGTGGCCATTGTCAGCCAGGGACGAATCCAGGCATGCGGGACGCTTCCGGAGCTGCGTGAGCGCTACAAGCAGGATGACCTCGAGGAACTCTTCTTCCATCTGGTGTCCTGAATAGAGCAGCGCCCCCAGGCCCCGGTCTGGCCCATGAGATGGGCGTGGTGGGGACTCAAAAAAGAAGGGCTTGCTGCCTGATCAGGCTGCAAGCCCTTGTTACTTGCCAAACAAGCTAGAAGCCAGGGCCGCCGTTGGCGCCGCCGAAGCCGGCAAACGTGCCACCGAAGCCGAAGCCACCGGGGTTTACGGTGAAGCCGGCGCCGCCAAAGCCGCCGAAGCCGCCGCCACCAATGCCGCCGCCGCCAAAGCCGCCGCCACCGATGCCGCCGCCGCCAAAGCTGCCGCCGCCAAAGCTACCGCCGCCAAAACTACCGCCGCCAAAACTACCACCGCCGAAACTGCCGCCGCCGCCAAAGCTGCCGCCGCCGCCAAAGCTGCCGCCGCCGCCGAAGCTGCCGCCGCCGCCGAAGCCGTTGTTGCCGCCGATCTGTTGCGGCAGGATATCATAGACAAACTCGGGCAGCAGCGAGCCGTTATTTAACGGCCCGATGCCCGGCTTGCCCGGCATCAGGGGCACCTTTTGGGCAACGACAAAAGTAGTTACTGTAGGTGGTGTTCCGGGAGTCGTGATATTGACAACCTGGTTCGGCGGCCGCTGGCTCAACGGCGGGCCGCGCAACTGGAACTGCGCTGAAACGACGGTCGTGCAGACCAGGATGCCCACAACAAGCATGGGCCAGCGCCCCTTACGAAAAATCGGCGTGTACGAGAACATGAAACACTCCTTGGTGAAAAGCTACTGCCCAACGTCCCCGGCCCAACATCCAACGCCGGCGCTACCTGGCACCATTTCCCGCAACAACTGCCCTCTTCCCCTACCGGCAAGGAGCGCGATATCCCCTGCGGGAACGTGAGCTACTGCTAATTGTCAAGTTAAGCCGCCCCTGTGTCAAGCAAAAAGCCCAATCTTGATCGCAATCTTTCATTTCCCCGCGCAACGGAGGAAGTTTGCACTAGCTGTACGAATAGTAGCGTCTTTGCCAGGTTAGGTCATTGGTCATTCGTCATTCGCCCAGACCCAAATGAGCAAAGACCCATCCTTTCCATAGCCAGAATTTGGCGAAATGCGGCGAGCATGGCAACCTTGCCGCTGGCTGCGGCGGCAAAGATCTTCGGAAAACTCGGTCGCGAAGGCATAAATTGCCTTGACACGATTTCTGGTTGGATTATAAGGCCGCGACCTTTACTTTCATTGCCGACACTGAGCGAGTCAAACGACGGGTTGCTCTGCGCGCCTGCGGTGCGGAAAGGTCCGCATCGGGGGGAACGGGGTCTGGCGCGGGGGCGAGGCGCCTTCGTCACGGAGGAGATGGGGCTTATGCGTACAAGGCACGGCTGGCTGGCGTTGCTGCTGACGGCGGGGGTGGCGTTGGCGCCAACAGGGGTACAAGCCCAGGAAGTTCCGCCGCCTGACTACAACTTTCCCATTCCGACGGCGCGGCCGGACAAGGCCGGCTTCTACACGGCGGCGGAGTTTGTCTTCTACCGGCAAACCAATCCCATCAAGGAACAGAAAATCGCCGTGCGCGGCCTGCTGGATTTTGACGGCAGCATTACCGCGGACCTGAACGGCACACCGATCCTGCCGACAAACGGGCCGCCCATTATCATTCCGGGCACGGCGGTGCCCGGCCACTTCATCGGCAGCGGCGCCACGGCGCTGGACGCCCAACAGGTTTCCGGTCCCCAATCTTATGAGCCGGGTTTTCGACTCACCCTCGGCTGGCGCTTTGAGGACAAGACCGCCATCGAGGTTAGCTGGATGACGCTCTCGGAAGCGCGCTACGGCGCGGTCGCCAGCCTGGTGCCGCCCAATCTGAATCCGGGAGCGAACCTGTCGGATTCGTTCCTGTTCGCTCCGGTGTTCAATTTTCCCAATGATTTTGCCGGCCAAGCTCAGAAGCTGGCCCTGGGCAATCCGTTCGCGGCTTTCGGCATCTGGAACGCCGCCAACGTTATGAGCCTGGACTTCGTGCAACGCTTTACGCAGTACGATGTCACCGGCCGGATTCCGGTTTTTGAAACCGATTATTGCCGCTGCTATGGCCTGGTCGGCGCCCGCTATGTTTCCTTGTGGGAGCGCTTCGCCTGGCGGACCGTTTCGGAAGACTTCACGGGCCAAGGCGGACAGGACGATGTCGCGATTTACAACAACATCGTCTCCAACCAGATGTACGGTCCGAACGTGGGCATTGGCTCGGAATGGTACCTGGGTAACCATTTTGCCGCCACGCTCGAAGGAAGGGCGGCCGCCATGATCGATTTTGTCCACGAGATCGCCAAGTACTACCGCGGCGACTTCGCCATCGGCAGCAAACGCGCGCGCCGCGATTACAAGCTCGTGCCCGAGCTCGAGGCCAGGGCGGCCGTTTACTGGTATCCCATTGAAGGCGTGGAGGTTCGTGCCGGTTACGATCTCATGAACTTCTTCAACACCGTGTCGGCGGCCCATCCCGTGTCCTTCAACTACGGCGGCCTCGATCCGACTTACCAGCAAACCTACCGCCTGCTGGATGGCTTCTTTGCTGGCATCGGCTTCATCTTCTAGGAAGTGCGTAGTCAGTAGTCCGAAGTCAGTAGCTCAGCAGAATGAGATGCAGCAAGCGGCCGACGTAGATCCCTCGACCGCTTGCTGCATCTTTGCTTTTTCCAGCGCCGCGCGCAAGTGCTCACTGGCTATCAACTACTGGCTACTGACTACTGGCTACTGACTTATCCTCTTGGCAATTGCAAACCCCTTCGGACGGACTATAATTCCCACTTTGAAAGATACCGTTCCGCCGAATCCGTCGGTGCTGCGGCATTTCCGGTAGGACGGATTGGCAATCCGTCCTGCCCTGCCCGGCGGATCCCAGCGACAAGGAGCTTTGCATGGCCGACGATAAGTTTGAACCGCGTGAAATCAACTTTCGCCAATGGCTGCCCTGGACGCAGATATTTCGCGGCTTCTGGATAGCCCTTGACCACAAGAAGTTGCTCCTTGCCGCGGCGGGAATCCTGGCCATGTCCCTGGGGTGGTGGTTCATTTCGAGTGTCACTTACAGCTTCCGGAAAGCTCCGGAGTGGGCCGCGCCGAATTATGGCACCAACTGGGAAGCCTTCAAGAAAGACCGCGCCCGCTGGAACCTCTTTTATGAAGCGGCTGGTCCCGACCGATTTGCCGAGTACGATGAAAACGACCTGGCGAATGACACGACGCAATATGAAGCTCTAGCGCGGGCGTTCGCCGCGATTCGTCAGGAGGCCAAGGAAAATCCCCCGGCGATTGCCGAAATCCGGGAAAAATACCTGAAAGGCTTGCTGCCGCCCGAGATGCTGGCATCCCTGCAGCTTACCGATTTCAAGAAGCCCGCCGGCCGGCTGCGCACGCTGCCCTGGTTTGAGGACCGCGGCCCCAACCAGTTCCTGCTCGTGACCGGGCATGCCGGCCATCCCTGGCGCGAAGGCGGCTTTCGCGGCCTGGTCGACTGGTTTGTGACCGATCAGGTGCCGGTGCTGCTCGAACCGCTGGTCAAACTTTTCCGGCCGGTCAAATACTTCCTGCACCCCAACGCCGGCTTTGCGGAGCAGTTCTATTTTCTGATTGTGATGATCTGGACGGTCGGCGTCTGGGCCATCTTCGGCGGGGCCATCACGCGCATCGCCGCCGTGGAGATCGCCCGCAACGAGAAGATCGGCCTGGGCGAGGCGCTCCGCTTCACGATCGCGCGCTGGAAGTCGTATATTTTCGCCTCCTTCTTCCCGCTGCTGATCATCGCCTTCATCGTGCTGCTGCTGGCGATCTTTGGCCTGGTCAACTACATTCCCATTCTCGCCGAATTCTGGAACGGCATACTCTGGTTCCTGGTGCTCCTGGGCGGCTTGACCATAGCCGTCCTGCTCGTCGGCCTCGTGGGCTGGCCGATGATTCATTCCACGCTGAGCGCGGAAGGGAGCGATTCCTTTGATGCCCTGAGCCGTAGCTACAGTTATGTTTTGCAAAAGCCCTGGAGCTACGCGTGGTATGTCGCGGTGGCCCTGGCGTATGGCGCGGTCGTGGTCTTCTTTGTCGGGCTCATGGGCTCGCTCACGGTTTATCTGGGCAAGTGGGGCGTAAGCCAGTTCACGGGACTGGGGCAGTACGCCGATCCCTCGCACATGTTCGTGTGGGCGCCGACTTCTTACCACTGGCGCGATCTGCTCCTCCAGGGCAGCCCCATTGCCGAAGGCGCGCCGGTCGTCACCGACAAGATGGTGGAGCAGTATGTTCAGAGCAACCAGTTCCGAAATTGGTATTACATCGGGGCCTTCCTCATCGCCGCCTGGCTGTATCTGATTTTCTTGCTGCTCATCGGCTTCGGTTACAGCTACTTCTGGAGCGCCAGTACCATGATTTACCTGCTGATGCGCCGCAAGGTGGACGACACGGAAATGGACGAGGTCTACCTGGAAGAAGAGGATTCCGAGGAGCCATACAGCACGACGACGACCACGCCGGCGGCAACGCCGGAGCCGAGCTCGGCGCCGATGCAACTGGTGGAGCCGCCGACCTTGCGTCAGCCGGCGCCCGCGGGCAGCGCGGCGCCGCCGGCCGCGCCGCTGGAGAGCACTGCGCCCAAGCCGGGCGATGGCGAAGCGGCGCCGGGCGGCAGCGTGACTTCTTGAGCTTAGGCGGAGAGTAGTGCATTCATGACAAGGCCGGTCACGCTTTTCACCGGACAATGGAGCGATGTGCCGCTGGCGGAACTGGTCCAGAAGACGGCCGAATGGGGTTATCAAGGGCTGGAGCTGTGCTGCTGGGGTGATCACTTCGAGGTTCAGCGCGCCCTCACGGAAGACGGCTATTGCCAGAAAAAACTGGACCTGCTCGGCCGCCAGGGGCTGAGCGTTCCGGTGCTGGCAGCGCACCGCGTCGGCCAGGCCGTCTGCGATGCCATCGACGCCCGGCACAAGACACTGCTGCCGGATTACGTGTGGGGCGATGGGCAGCCCGAAGAGGTGCGGCAGCGCGCTGCTGAGGAAATGATGGCCACGGTGCGTGCGGCCCAGAAACTGGGCGTCGCCGTCGTGACCGGCTTCACCGGCTCTCCGCTCTGGTCCTATGTCGCTGGCTATCCCGGACCCCCGGCGGACGTGGTCGAGGAAGGTTTCCAGCGTTTCGCGGACACCTGGAATCCCATTCTCGACGTGTGCCGGGATTGCGGAGTGAAGTTTGCGTTTGAAGTGCACCCGGGCCAAATTGCCTTTGACCTTTATTCGACAGAGATGGCTCTCCAGGTCCTGGACGAACGCGAGGAATTTGGTTTTACGTTCGACCCCAGCCATTTTCACTGGCAGGGGATCGACCCGGCCGAGTTTCTGCGGCGCTTTCCGCAACGCATCTATCACGTGCACGTCAAGGATGCCGTGTTGACGCTCAACGGCCGCAATGGCCTCCTGAATGCTTATCTGCCGCCGGGCGATTCGCGGCGCGGCTGGCATTTTCGCTCGCCCGGCCGTGGCGGCATCGATTGGGAAACCATCATCCGTACCCTGAACGACATCGGCTATGACGGCCCTCTGTCCGTGGAGTGGAAGGACAGCGGCATGGATCGGGAGTTTGGCGCGGAGGAAGCCTGCAAGTTTGTCAGGCGGCTCGATTTTGAACCTCCGCCGGCGCGTGACGAAGGCGATAATGATAAGGTCTGACCCCAGGAGTCATGATCATGGAAATGACAAAAGAGCGTCAACATGAGGCGTTGAAGCGCGAGTGGACGGACCAGTATGTAATGATCAATCCGCAGCGGATCGAACTGAAACGCTTCGCCGGCATCATCGGCCGCGTGGTCACGGTCAATTTCAACAACAAGGCAATCATCGATTTTCAGGACGGTGGCTGGTACGATATTACCGCATCCAACGAATGCCTGACCAAGGTCGACC
>DASZFN010000253.1:0-5817 GCA_035939715.1 Gemmataceae bacterium
CCCTGGAGCGCGCTGGTAATTCGACCGGTGAAGCAACGGAGGTCTTGCAGGCTCTGCGCCGCGTTTTGCAGTCGCCCACGAAAACAAGACACCGCACGCCCAAGCCGAGCGGTAAGTGACGGCCGACCGCAATCCGCCCCGGGTTTTCCACAATTCTCGCTTGCAGGATGTAGAAACGCCAGTCAATCTCCGTTGGCGCAGCGCGTGGGGAGATGTTCATGGGAGGCTTTTATGGCTCCGTCCACGTTCGCAGCAACGACCAGGCGGCCGTTAAGGCAGCTCTCCAAGCAATCGCTGTCAAGCAGAAGGCCCGGTTTCTTCTCGGACCGGTGGTCAATGGCTGGGTTAGCATCTACCCGAATAATAGCGGCCAGGATGAACGCCTCGCAAAAGTAATCGCCCGCCGGATCCAGGGTGAGTGCATCTATGTCGTCGTGCACCACGATGACCTTTTCGCCTACGACTATTTTCAAGATGGCAAACGGATCGACAGTTACAATTCCCGCCCCGATTACTTCCAGGAGGTATCGGCCAGGGAGAAAGCCAGATTGCGCGGCCGGCCGAGGCTGCTTGAGCATCTGCTCGCCCCAGGAAGAAGCCTGCAAGAACTCGCGAGCTTGCTCTCCGAGAACTCCGTTGAAGAATCGCCGTTTGCTTCAAACCAGCTCGAGGGTTTTGCCGGGCTTCTGGGTCTTCCCAACGCGATCACGGCTTACGAGTACCTCATGGACGGAGAAACGGATGGCGTCGAATGTTGGGATAAGTTCATTCATGTGCCGGACTTGAGTGTGGAAAACGCCCAGAAAGAGGCAGCGAACACAGAAACGCTCCAAGAAAAGGAGCGCCTCCGCCAGGCGGGCCTCCTGGTCTACGAGAGTCGAGGACAGGGCAGCGCGCTTCGGCATGTAGCCTGGTGTCGCGACGGCGCGGGCAGCGGCTTTCTGGTGCGCTGGCAAGATTACGGCGACCGCAACCCTCAGCCGCGCGCGCTGGAGCGTGTCGGCCCGCCCTGGTCCGGCGCTACGCCGACACCGATCCTTGTCGAGCCGTTTGTATATCAGCTCTGCACGAGCCCGACGGGGCGCTTTCTGGCCGTCGGCCACGGTTCGGGGAACTGGAAATCCGCGGTCTGGGATTTAGCAAGCCAGGAACGCCTCTGGGAAACGGAGAACTCCCCGCACACGGCGCCGCGCCTGCTGTTTTCCGCCGATGAAAGGCACCTGGTCCGCCACGACCAGGAAACCGTTGCGGTATTCAAGGTGGAGACCGGCCGGCGCCTGGCCGAGTACAAGTCATGGCAAGCCCGCTGCGTCGCCATGCATCCGTCGGGCACGGTGGTCAGCGGTGACGCCCGGGGCAAACTGATCTTCCTGGATCCTTTATCGGGCCGGCGTCTGAAAACATTGTGCCTCGGCGCGAAGGTCGATGAACGCCCTCTGCACATAGCTTCGGCACAGCATATTCAGGCAACCATCAGCCATATGGAAACTGACGAGGCGCGGACAAAGTCTCAGAAACAATTCACCGGCATGGCCAAACTTTTCGCGAAGGAGTTCTCCGGTTCCCAGGGGGACCCGAAGGCTTTACTCAAGGCGGGCTTTGTTCTTGCTCCGGACGGCACAGTGGACGTTCCGAAAAGTGCAGAAGCGCATATCGCCAAGCTGCGGCAAACCCTGGAAACGCAAAAGCGACGGCTCCTTGAAGCTCAAATGGCCACCGGGGTTGAGAGCGATGCGATGCGGGGATCAGAGCAAGCGGCGGCGCTACTTTGCTCTCCCGAGGGACAGCGGCTCTTTGCCGGCACTGACCGCGGCTTACGAGTCTATGATTGGAACGCCTTAATGCAGGCGGAAGAAGTCACGCCACCGAGTACGATCAGCATGGACGCTGGCGCGGCAATGCATGCACACATCCGAGCGCTGGTCTTCGATGAGCCGGCAAACCGGTTGCTGTTTGGCGGACTGGACGGTGTCATTCGCTGCCTAGACCTGCCCTCGGCCGGGTGGCAACCGCTCATCGCCTTGCCGGGCAGCACTCCCGTTTTGGAGATGGGACTCTCGGCGGATCGCCGGTTCCTTTGTTGCGTGTCGCACGAGCCAGCCACGAAGCACATGAGATCGAGCCCGCCACCCACGCTGCAGGTCTGGAACTATGGCCTGCTCAGCGAGCGTCTTCATCGTGGTTAACTCTGGCACCTTCTGAGGAGAGTGTCACTGGCATTTCCCTCGCGGAGACGAGAGAACCGTGGACGCGACTGAAGAATGCGCGTGGCACTCGTTTTCCGGCCTGACACCCATTTTTCCGTAATTGACCACCCGGATAGCAGTTGAGGAAACTGTCGCTCGGGCTCGTCTCCCCCGGCCTCCAAGGCCGAGTAATTCGGGGCCGAAGTATTCAACTAGCCTTGCCAGTGTACTCCAGAACGGATCGCAGCCATCGCGCTCGCATTGTCCTATCGTATTCCGGTCCACTCCTGTCTGCTTCTCTAGATCACCCCGTGTCATGCCGGCGCTAATCCGAAAGGCCAACAAACGCTCGCCCAGGCGCACTTCAGGGTGCTTGCCGAGGCATTGAAGACAATACACCAACTGCCCGCGTTTCATTCCCCCATGCCATCTTGGATTCCAGGAACAGATTTCCTTCCTGCATTCGCGACAGGCAATGCCAGGAAGTTGGACGGGCCTGTCTGCCCGGAACAGCAGGCTGTGCGCGGCTTGCCGAGACATGCCCAGACGCTTGCCGATCTCGGTAAACGTAAGACCTTTGGCGCGAAGCTTAGCAACTTGCTCGCGGCGCTCTACGTCGGGATGTGATCCATACCGTGGCATGCGTCCACTGCTAGCTTCGGACAGTTTAGACTCGCCCACGAGACTTACGCGGATTCGGAACGAGTACTCATCTGACCGGGCGCGTTGCTGAGCGAACTCCCGATGCAAGCTTCCTCCTCTGCAAGAGAGCGGAAGCCTCAGCAGATGAAGCGCGCCGCTCACCCGCCTAAGCAATCGCTGTGCCGCCGTCCTGCCACGCACAGGTCGTATAGTGCGGACAGCCGAAATCGTTGTCTCATTGCGAAGTGAGAAATTAAGGAAGTTAGCGGACCGAGGGGCCAGGTCTGGTCGGAGAGCAGTCAGGCTGGTCGTTGGGAGATCACGCAAAACAAACGGGTAGCAGTCGACGCAGGTTCAGGGAGCGCGGTTCGATAGCGATACTGACGTGCCAATGCTTACAGATCCTGCGTAACCATAAAATGGGCCCGGTATAGCAAAACGCCTTTCGAGCGGGTGGCCCCCTGTGGCCCGCCTGCGAGCGGGAGTTCAATCGCCGTTGATCAAGCGCACCG
Organism: Gemmataceae bacterium; assembly: GCA_035939715.1. GTDB lineage: Bacteria > Planctomycetota > Planctomycetia > Gemmatales > Gemmataceae > DASZFN01. The sequence goes on from DASZFN010000253.1 coordinate 3,341, forward strand.
AATACTCTCCAGCCCCGCGCAGCGACGAGATGCCCACGCTGTACCGCCCCGTCCTGGGGAGCTTGAGGGGAACCAGGCTGCCTGTTGCGGCATTGCCTTTGTTGTCGGTGGCGAGGAGCACGCCGTCAGGACTGCGGAGGCCAATCGTGGGCGCGAAGGCGGCGGAGCGGACGCTGAGAAACACGGTCTGCCCTTCCTTGCCTGGGAAGGTCCAGAAATCCGTGGCCCCCGGCTGGATCGTACCCTGCCCACGCCCGCCCAATTTCAATTCCTTTAGCTTCGTTTCCTCGAGCGCCTGGCGAAAATCGCCGCCGCCGCCGTCGCCGAGCGATGAAACTTGCAAGCGATACAGTCCCTTCTGCACCACCATTTGCGTGAGGCGACCCTCTAAGCCGTCGCCATCGGCGCCACTGCTGCACACGAGGCTGCCCTGCATATCGTAGAGGCGCAGCACGGGAACGAAGCTCTGCGAGGACAGCCTTGCCTGGAAGAGCTGGCCTGGCGCCGCCGTGAAGCTGTAAAAGACGGCGCCGCCGACCGGAAGCTTTGCTTCGACCTGCCGGCCCGATGCGATGGGCACGCTGGGGTCGCGCATGGTCACCTTGTACGATGCAGGCGTCGCGGCCAACAGCTGCAGCTGGTATCTGCCTTTGCAGCCCAAGATCGCGGCGAAGCGCAACCAGCCTCCCCGACTGGCGACCGGCAGGAACTGGATCTCAGGCCGATCTCCTGGTCGCGAGAGCCGTTCTTCGGTCTTGTTTTCTAGCGGCGCGAAGACCGCCCGCGAAAGCAATTCGCCCTTCTTCTCAACCTCGAGGAGCCTGAAATCGCCCGGCTGCCCCTGAAAGCTCAACACGTCCGACTGGCCTGGCTGCAGGCTGCCGGCTAGCTCCTTGCCCTCAGCCAGATCCTGACGCCGGGCCTGGCGCAGCAGGAGGTCGTAGCGGTACTCCGGGCGACCGGAAACGACCAGGCAGCACTCGCCACTGTCCTCGAGGCGCACGCTGCCGGCCCAATCCGTCATCGCGCGGCCTTTGTGGTCGAGTATTTTCCACGCCTCAAAGGACGTCCCCTTCAATTCCGGTATGAGGATTTGGTCCTTCACGCCCTGGAAGTAATGATAGCTCTTGCCCTCGTGGTCGAAGGTGCCGATCACAGGCTTGCCCATGGCGACCGGCTTGGCTTGAAAGCGTTGCACGCGGAGCGTGTAGTTGCCGCCGCCCTGGTACTTGAAGGCGTGAATGCGGATTCTGTACTGGCCCTTTTCGGTCAGGCGGATGGAGAAGCGACTCTCGTTGCCCGGATCGTCCACCTCCAAAAGGACCTTGTCATCCGTTTTTCCGGTCTTCGCCAACTCCAGGATCGGGTCGAACTCCTTGCTGGCCACGTGGGCGATGATCGTTTCGCCCTTGTCGCCATCGAAAACCCAGCGGTCGAGTTGACCTGGCGTCAGGAACTTGCTGTACTGGCCGGACCCGCTCAAGTCGCGCACCGACTCCTGGCTACGGGCGGCAACCGAGAGCAAGTGAAGTACAATGAGCATCAGCCACATTTTCGCATGCATGACCGTCTCCTGATTTGGTGGACAAAGAATCGTGTTCCGGTTCGCGCCGCGGCAATTACGCGACGATGCGCAGGCGATGCAGAGTATTATGGGGTTTTGTGTTGTCGGCTTGTAGCGTCCGCCTCACAAGCCAGGAGAGCAGAATTACCGTGAAGACACATTGTCGGGGCAAACCTGGCTGGGCGTGTGTCGTCATCGCTCAGTAGGGTATACAAAATAGCTCCGTACTCGCGAATCTCATTGCGCCTTGCACTCGGCTCAGGAAGGTGAGGCCGCTGGCTCGCGATTTCTTTGTGCGCGCAGTCTGTCCAGCGAAAAATAGCCTGCGCCGCCCAGGATCAGCGCGAGCAGGCCGGCAATGTAAAGAAGATTGACCTCGTAGCCGGGCGGGCCGAATTGCGGTCCGTCGGCGGTCAAGCCGATGGTGTTGATGGCGCTGAAGCCGTAACGCAAATGGACGGTAAACAGCGCCACCAGCATCATGACGATCAGCGGAACGCTCACGGCCGCGACGAACGCGCCTGCGATGATTGCCAGGCCGCCCAGAATCTCGATGAATGTGGACACCCAGGCCGTCACCTCCGGCAGCGGCGCACCGATCTGTTCCAGCAGCTTCGCGAACCCCGCCGGCCCGCGACTGAGCTTGGCCCAGCCGTGCGCCAGGAAACCGTAGCCGATCATGAGGCGGAGCGGCAGCGGCGCCCATTGTCGCCACAGCGTTTCATTTGGCAGTTTGAACATTGCGACCTCCCCTCAGTGCGAGCCTATCCGGATAAGGGGACAGGACTCCTAAAACACAAAACCAGGAGTCCTGTCCCCTTATCCGGATAGGCTATAAGGACAGTCCGATCATAAGACCTGCGAGCATGGTCATCAGGACCACGGCCGCGACGATGACGAACCGGTATTCCTG
>DASZFN010000254.1:0-8346 GCA_035939715.1 Gemmataceae bacterium
CGTGGATGTGTCCGCACCCGCCCTGCGCGGCCGGACGGAAACTTCCGTCGGTCTCATGCACCATGAAACCCATCTGGCCCGGTCGGCGGTTCGGCGGCAGGCCGAGGTTGGCGAGCGTTTCCTCAGTGGTCTTGTAGGTGACGCCGATCTTCAGCATCGCGCGCGCCTCTTCGGGCGTGGCGATTGCGCGCCCCAGTTCGCGTGCCATACGGACGTGCTTCTCGATCATCTCGACCGTGGACATCCGCACACCCTTCCTGATGTTCCACAGGTTGTCCTCGATGCCGGCCCGCGTGTGCTGGCCGAGCGCAATGCAGATGGCGGAGACCGGGTGGGTCAGGCGGAACGTCGTCTGGTAGGTGAAGCAGGAGCCGTGCGGCGTGCGGCGGATCAGCTCCATCAGGTCGAATGGGTTGGCGCCGCAAACGCAGCCGGCGCCGATGCTGAAGAAGCCGTTCATCGGCCCCATGTAGTATCCCTGGCGGATGAGGCGCTCCACGAGTTCGAGGCTGTGGACGTGGCCGAGCGCGAAATACGGCTGGATGCCGTGCTGAACGAGGCGCTTGATGTTTTCGAGGTAGAAGTCGGGCGTCGAGTCGGCGACCATGTTGGCCATCGCATGGAGCATCGCCGGGTTGGCGAGGCGCGTGCCGGCGAAAGCATCATCGACGGGGTGCAGCGCCGTCAGATCATAGAGCGAGGAGCCACAGGCAACCGTGACCTGATCCGGTTTGGGATCGATCTCGGCCAGCTTGTGGCGCGAGTCGTAGCTCTGGAACTTCGCCTCCTCGCCCGGCTCCGGCGCGAAGGAGATCGACCCGCCGACCTGCAGGATCATCCTGGGCACGGCCTTGCGGAGGCGCGCGATCTGGTCGGCGTACTCCTTGAAATTCTTCGAAATGTGGCCCGTCTTGGGATCGCGCACATGGATGTGCAGCAACGTGGCTCCGGCGTTGAAGCAATCGACCGCGATCTGGGTCTGTTGTTCCCAGGTGACAGGGAGTTTTTGTTCGGGCGTGCAATCCCCCGGCAGCCACATTGGTCCGTAGGGCGCCGCGGTGATCATCAGCGGGGCCTGGTTTTCCGGCAGCAGCGAGTCGTCGGTGAAGTACATGGTGCGTTCCTCTTTCTTGGGATGCGAGCGAGGGCGATTTCTGGGCCCTCGCGGGTTTGAGTAAAGATCTATCCTATTCCCGCAGGGCCGCCGCGACGAAGCCGAGAATTCCCAGGACGGCGATGAAGGCCGCCAGCACCAGCGACAGCGAGAACGGGGCGGCGTATTGCGTACGCAATCGCTTCGTTTGCTGCCGATGCTGCCATGCGGCGGCCGCAAGCGTGAACACGCCCAGTCCCATCATGACCAGGCCGTAGGTGCGTGGACCGATGAGTTGCTCGGCGTGCCTCTCTGGCTCCTGCTCGCGCAAGTAGAAAAAGAACTTGTAGAGCGTGAAGCCGAACGTGATCAGGCCGGTGGCCGTCCGAACCCACGCCATGAGCGTTCGCTCGTAGGCCAGATAGGTGCGCTCCAGGGCGAGTTGCACCTGATCAGGTCTGGAAGGTGCGGTCGTCACGGGTTCTTGGGTCATCAGCGCAGAATCCTTGTTGTCATGTCGCTGCCGCAAGTGGGTCTGCGTCGCCAGGAAGTTCGTAAGGCCGCGAACAACCATGTACGGCAAGATGGCCAACGTCGTTGCGACAATCAGCATCTGCCCCGGATAAACCCAATGAAGCACGACGAGCTGGTAAATCACGTCCAGGATCATCGCGACGATGAAAACGTTCCCCACATGCTGCCATCCGTGGCGTAGCAAATAGCGCCGATGCACCGCATCCGTGGCGATGGCCCAGCAATAGACCGGCCGGCCTTCCCGTGCGTCTTCCAGGCCGGCTCGGATCGCAAGGACGACGGCGACGGCTGGCTGAATGAGCAGCCGAAAAGTCAATGGACCGCCGACCCGGTCGAGGAGGTGCTCCCAGCCGCGAGAGAGCATGTCAGCCATCGAAGGATTACCCTTCGCCACTGGGATGAACGATCTACCCCTGGGAGCGTTGCCGGAGCGGATCTACTCCGGCTCATGGCCCTCACGCTCCTCAGGACTCGGGGTCGCAGGTCCATGACATCGGGACGATCTGGCTCGACCTGGCCCGCATGAGGCAAGGTACAGCAGTCGAGCCGCTTCGGCAACTAGCAACACTCTTTGCGGTCTTGAAGTCTTGAAGTCCGAAGAGTGGAGGTCGAAGGGACAGTCTTCGCACGGTCCTTTATTCCAAGGGCTTGTGGAAAAAATACGTTTTCGGACACACATTATCCGAACATCCACGTCCGCCACGAGCCCTGTCGTCTTGTCCGACGAAGCGCCAGGAGATTCGCCGGCGCTTCGGGCTCATTGCTGCGCCAGTTGAAAATACTCGTCTGATCCCAGCAGCACCGCTGCCACCTGTTCATTGGCGACGCCGTGCTGCAGTTGATTCTCGAAGACCATGAGCCCGGCCGCGTCCGCCTGGCGGTGCAGGAAGCGGTGATAGAGTTCCTGGACCTCATCCTGGTCTGATTCCGGAGTGGCCAGGAAGAGAGGACGCCAAGAGACAGAAGAGAGGACGCCAAGAGACAGGGACGCCAAGAGACAGTGTATACAACTGCTACCCGCAAAGTATCTTATGGAAAAAAGCCTTCTGAGGAAAAACCCGAACCCGGAAGAGGTGTGCAATGAGCGCAGATATCGCCTTCCCAATGGCAGAGAGGTTTACCTTGGCCGCTTCGCGGTCGAAGCCACCTACAGCGGCTTAATCGAGGGAAGCCTCGAACAAGGCAGCCGGATGATTCTTCGAGGCCTTGCCGAGACTGCGGCAAAAAGCTTGGGGTCTGATAATCCGCTAGTGGTCGTGAACCCAGGCGTAATCCCGCTGCCACGGTACCACCTGGGCGCACGGCTATTCTCAACGACAGGCGTAAAGATCAGCCACCCGAACTACAAATCTCGGCTTTTCGTTTCCTGGTTTGTGGACAGTTTAGCATCGACAATTGATGCCCTTGTCGAGTCCGTCTTGCCAAAAGTTGATTGGGAAGCCAACGCCGCCGACTACGACATCACCGACTTCTGAACGCAGCCACTGACCAACTTACGCCAAGACGGCCACCTGACCATCTTGGCAGCTGCCGATGCATAAAGCCGCGCTTACCGTCAACAGCATTCCGAAGGTTCCGGCAAGAATTCAGCAACTTTTTTTCAACTTCGCCAAGTCCGCCAAGTGCGGTTTGGCGGGCGGACTATGGCCAACGGCGGACAAAAAATGCATAGACCCCCACCTCCAAAAACCTGGCAAACTGGCAAACTCAATTTTTTTCGGACGCAACATTCATTGCCGCGAGTGCTTACTGCGACAAATGACAAATGAGTTTGCCAACCCTGGCAAACTCATTTTGGCAGCAGGATGCGCTGCTCTACTCCATTTCGTCCAACGCCGAGCACGGCCTGCCGCGCAGCAACGCCGATAAGCGGAAAGCCGTCCGGTTGCTTCTGGCCGATGCCGAGTGGGGCCAGTGGAGCGACCGCGAGAGCGCTCGTCATTGCCAGGTGAGTGTCAATGGTTTGTCAGCAGGCTGCGGAAGGGCGCATCTGACACCGAGTGTCAGATGGGGCCGCGCAAGGTAAAGCGCGGTGAGTCAGGGGAAGAGCAGTTTACCGGAGTTTCTGACAGCCGCCCCCAGGCCCCGTGATCCTTGGCAAACTGGCAAACATGGACCTCCGCCGCGCCGCAACTTCATGAGGATCAATGTTTTGCAGTGACCGAGTAGTTTGCCACCCGTGGCCACGAACTTGGCAAACTGGCAAACAACTGGCTATAACAACGGGAACGGCATTCCTTATACCCAACCAGGGAGGCTCCCGATGAAACCGCCTTTTGACCGTCGTGAGTTTCTGCAACGTGCCGGCGCCATGGGCGCGGCGGTATTGCTGCCGGGATTGCATACTCCTGTTCGAGCCGCGTCCAAAGCGCCGACGGCGCCGGTGAGCATTGCACGCGCCCGGACGTATAAACCGGACGACTTGCTGGAGAAGCTGTCGGCCATGATGGATCAGCTCGGCGGGCTGGGCAAGCTCGTGGCCGGCAAGACGGTGGCCGTGAAGGTGAACCTTACGGGAGACGTGCGCCAGCGTGCCCTCGGCCTGCCGCCCGGGCGGACGTATCATGTTCATCCCAACATCGTCCAGGCCACGGCGACGCTGCTCGATCGCGCCGGCGCCCGGCGGATCCGCTTCCTGGAGGGCACCTATCAGAATAGTCCGATGGAAGACTATCTGCTGGCCGCGGGCTGGGACCTGAAGGGATTGGCTGCCCTCAAGGCCAGGGTCGAATACGAGGATACGCACAACCTCGGCGCCGGCAAGCGTTATCACGAGGTCAAGGTGCCTTGGGGCGGCAGCCTCTATCCCGCCTATCTGCTGAATCATGCCTATGTGGACTGCGATGTCTACCTGTCCCTGGCCAAGCTCAAGAATCACGCCACCGCGGGCGTGACGCTGTCGATGAAGAATAACTTCGGCATCACGCCGACCGCGCTTTATAGCCATCGCAATCGCAACGAGAAGAGCACGTCGGCCCGCGTCGAGGTGTTCCACAAGGGAGCGGAGCGGCCGCCGGACGGCGTGCCGCAGGAGCTGGAGCCGCGTTCGCCGCGCCGGCCGAGCTACCGCGTGCCCCGGCACACCGTCGATGCCGTCGGCATCCGGCCCATCGACCTGGCGATCATCGACGGCATCGAGACCGTATCGGGCGGTGAAGGACCGTGGCTCAAGCTCGCGGCGCAAGCGCCCGGCCTGCTGTTGGCCGGCCGCAACGCAGTGTGCACGGATGCCGTGGCCACGGCCGTCATGGGCTACGACCCGGCCGCGCCGGCGGGAACCGGCCCCTTCCCCGGCGACAACCACCTCGCCATGGCTGCCGGCCTGGGCCTGGGCAGCCATGATCCGAAAGAAGTCGAGATGCTCGGTTTGCCCTTGAAGGATGCCCTGTACCCATTCCGCTGGGAGCCGGGCGCGCGGAATAATTGAGTATCGCTCAACCTTTGCAGGGTTGCTGTCGTTCCGCGGCATCCTCGGTTCACAAGAGTTTTCTAAGGCTTATGGCCGCGAGAAATATTCGTCCGAGGCGCACCAGCCTGGCGCTGGTGATGGACACGGGAGTCAAAGGTCTATTGTTGGCATCGGTTGGCACGTGCTCGATGGCGCTTAGCACATCGAAGCCGCGTACCAGCTGGCCGAAGATGGTGTGATTGAAGTCGAGAGCCCGCTGGGGGCCGATGCTGACGAAGAACTGCGAGCCGTTGGTGTCCTTGCCCGCGTTGGCCATGGCTAACTGGCCGTTGCCGCTAAAAATGGCGCGGGCATTGAATTCGTCGTCAAAGGCAAAGCCAGGCCCGCCGGTGCCGTTGCCCGCCGGATCGCCGCCCTGGATGACAAAGCCGGGGACGACCCGATGAAACGTCAAGCCGTCATAGAAGCCGCTTTTTATCAAGCCTTCGATGGTGTTGACGGTTTGCGGCGTCAAGTCCTGGAATAACTCGAAGGTCATGTCGCCAAAGTTGGCCACCGAAATCTTGAGAAAAGGGTTGCCCGTGTGCGCTTGCGACGTGATGTCGGGGTCGCTGCTCGTCACCGTATAGCTAATCGCGCTGCCGTCGCCCGCGGTCGCCGCCAGGGGAAGGATTAACGTCTTGCCGGACGGGATTGCTTGATTGCCGATTGCAGGAAAGTTGATCGATAGGAGCGTGCGCTCCTCGAGTGCCTCCAGGGCCGGGCGGAAGGAAGAGCGGGTTTTCCTGGCGGGTGGCTGGATTGGCTGGCAAGGACGGAAACTATGGCGCATGACTTCTCCTGTTGGGAAGCAAAGATCCAAAGAATAATGATTTACGACGCCAAAAATCGGAGGTCCTTGCTGGCCTGCCAGGAGCCTCCCCTATAGATCCCGCAAAGCGGCAGAAAAGGTTACACAAATTAACCTTTTTTATTAGCAAGCGCATTGGGGTCTGCTAAGTTCCACATTATGGCGGAGATGGTGTTCATGACGGAATTGCCTGCAGCAATCACAGGCCGTTCGGCCTGGTACGGTCCCGACATGGCGGCCCGAACCGATTGGATCGAGCCGTTGTCAGCGGCTGACATTTCAGAGATTGAAGTCGCCAGCCAGCGCCTGGCGGAGAGGGAAGTCGCTTGGCAGACCTTGCGTCGTGAAGACTTCCCCTTGCCCAGGCTGCAGCGACGACTCCGGCTCATCAACGACGAGGTCCTGGAAGGCCGGGGGTTTGCGCTGTTGCGCGGTCTGACGGTGGAGCGCTGGGGCCGGCGTTTATCGGCCATTGCCTTTTTGGGACTCGGTCTGCACTGGGGCAGCTTGCGCTCGCAAAACAGGCAGGGGCACCTTCTGGGTCATGTGAAAGACCTGGGACTTACCAGCCAGGACCCCCATGTTCGCATTTACCAAACCAGCGAACGGCAAAATTACCACACCGATTCCTGTGATGTGGTCGGTCTGCTCTGCTTGCATCCGGCCAGGTCGGGCGGTCTGTCCAGTTTGGTCAGCTCCGTGACCTTGTTTAACGAGATGCGTAAGTATCGTCCGGATCTCGCCCGCGTGCTGTTCGAGTCCATCGAGACCGACCGGCGCGGGGAAGTCCCCGCCGGGCAAAAGCCCTTTTTCTGCATTCCAGTGTTTAGCTGGCATGCCGGTTTGTTGTCCACGGTCTATCATCGCAGTTACATCGAGTCGGCGCGGCGGTTTCCGGAAGTGCCGCCCTTGACGCCCGTGCAGATCGAGGCCCTGGACCTGTTCGACAGGTTGGCTAACGATCCAGCATTGCATTTTTGCATGGAATTACAAGCAGGCGACGTTCAGCTCGTGCATAACCACACGGTATTGCACGACCGTACCGCCTTCCAGGATTGGCCCGAGCCGGAGCGCAAGCGCCACCTGCTGCGTTTGTGGTTGGCTCCCGAGCAGGCTCGGCCTCTGCCTGTGGTTTTTGCGGACCGCTACGGCTCCGTGGTTCCCGGCCAACGTGGCGGCATCGTGGTCGATGGGACTCGCTACACGATTCCGTGGCAGGCGGAAGACGTGCTCGGGGTTTGAGCCTGTAAGGCTGAGCCAACAAGTTGACCTGGCCTATTCCACGGTGGCTGTCCCCCATTGGTTGGGCTCCAACCGGCTTTCACTCGGAATGTCGCCGATGATGCCTGCCGTCGGGCTCCTGTTCGACCAGTACAGGCGCTGGGCGCTCTGGTTGCCGGTGGAATTACCGAACAAGTAGCCCAGGTCAAGGCGTACCGAAGAGCCCGGCTGCGGTGTCCAGCCGAGAAGCGCAAGCGGGATCGTCACCAGAGCGCTGAAGCCGGCGGGTGTCTTGTGGTAGTCGAGCCGGATCTGGTCGCCTACCTCGATGGCGTCGAACGCTTCTTGACCTGTGGGTGATTTCAGCACTACAGCCTGTCCGCGGAAGCCTTTGATCTTTGGCCGGTAGATCACGGCCATGGGGATGCCCCCCTGGCGCGTGACGAGGATGCGGATGTCGCCGAAGGCTGGTTTAGTCCGCTGCGGATCAGCCTCCGGGCTGGCGGCCAGTTGAATGTCGAGGAGGTTGCCGCCTTTGAAAACGATTTGCGGGTCGGGAATGGCGTTGACCAGATCGAACGGCGTTTCCACGTCATAGCTCACGTACAGGTTCTGCCGGTCGTAGGCGGCGCGGGCGGTGAAACCGCGCCGGGCGTCCACTACCCTGGTCACGCCGGAAGCGACGCTCAGGGCAGAACGGCCGCGGGCAATGCTGAGCCGCTGTGCCCGCACCTTGAGGCCGGCCGATTCGGCCTGGGCTTGTTGCACGGCCGCCACGTCCGCGGGCGTCACCGTATGGGTGCCGTGAAAACGTTGCACGGTATTCAGGCCGAGAACCTCACTGACCCGGCCATCCGTGTCGCCGCCCAGCAGGAGATAGCGTCCGCTCTTGTCCGTCCTGAGCAACTGGCCGCAGCCCGTCTCGGCGTTGAGTACGTCGGGCCCCATTTCGCCCAGGCGCTGGTCCTTGAATAGCTGGGCGACGTACAGGCCATCGCGCGTGAACAGGTGAAACGTGCCGAAATAGGTCGAGAGCCCGGTGAAGTCACCGGCGATACCGAGCGGTTTCATGGCGCCCCACACCTGCCCCGGCCTGGGGATCGGTTGCGTGAGGGACGGCGACAGGCTCGTAACGACCCGGTAGTCCCAGAGCAGCTTGCCGTCCGGCGTCCAGTGGGCGTAACGGCCGTGCTGAGTCGTGTAGAAGGAACCGTCGCCTGGATCGACTGTCAGACCCAG
>DASZFN010000255.1:0-2327 GCA_035939715.1 Gemmataceae bacterium
TTGCGGCGCCGCCTCGATCCTGGAAGTCAAGAAGTACCGTTACAATTTCCGGACCCAGGCCAACGGCACGCCGGAGATGCTGGCCGTTCTGATTTATCTCCTCAAGACGAAACCGGACTTCAAGACCATCGCGGTCATCAACCAGGATTATGCCTGGGGGCGCGAAAGCTGGGATATTTTCTCCACGGCACTCAAGGCCATGAAGCCCGACGTTCAGGTGGTGGCCGAACTGTTCCCCAAGTTCGGTGCCCCCGATTTCTCGACGGAGATTTCCCGCCTGCTGGCGCTGCGTCCCGATGTGGTGCTGACGACCAGCTGGGGCGGCGATCTTGACACGCTGGTTCGCCAGGCTGGCCAGCGCGGTCTGTTGCAGCAGTCCGCCTTCGTGCTTGCAATCGGAGAATCCTCGATCCAGCGGCTGGGCAAGGATCTGCCGGAGGGCTTGATCATCGGCGCCCGTGGCGATCACTGGTTCCTGCATCCGGAGAGAAAGAACGATCCAGCCTTCAAGGCCTTCAACGAGGCCTTCAAGGCGAAGACCGGCTCCTGGCCGATCTACCCCGTCTATCACATGGCGCAGGCGTTCGCGGCGCTGCAGGCGGCCTACGACAAGGCCATCAAGGCGAACGGCGGCAACTGGCCGACGCATGAGCAGGTCGTTGACGCGGCCGCCGGCAACTCGTTCGAAACCGGCTTCGGCAGGCCGGTCACGTTGCGGGTCGAGGACAACCAGGGCCTGGAAGCCCAGCTCGTCGGCGTCACCAAATCGGTGCCGGGCTATGACTTCAAGTTGCTCGACAACATGATGGTGTTCGACCCCAAGACCATCACGACACCGCCAGGAATGCGCTCCGTCGAGTGGCTGAAGACGCTCAAGCCCGAATTCGCCAAGGTCGACGTGCCGACATTCAAGCAGTGACGCCGCGACTGCCGTCCCCGGACTTTTCTCCGGGGACGGGCCCGCCGTGAAGGCCTCTCATGAATTCCACGCTCGCCATCCTGGCCGTTCTCGACGGGATCAGCTACGCCGCATTGGTGTTCCTGGTCTCGGTAGGACTGAGCCTGATCTTCGGCGTGCTGCGTGTGGTCAACGTGGCGCACGGCTCGCTGTATGCGTATGGGGCCTATCTCGCCGCGACGTTCTGCATCGCGGTCGCGCCGCGGTCGCCGTGGCTCACTTATCCCGCGCTGCTCGCCGCATCGATCGTGATCGGCGTGGTATGCGGCGGGCTCATCGAACGCTTTCTGTTGCGGCCGCTTTACGGACGTGACGACGTGCTGCAGCTTCTGATCACCTTTGCAGCGTTCATGATCATGGACAACCTGCAGCGCATGATCTGGGGCGTCCAGCCGATTTTTGCCGCCGAGCCGCTGAAACTGTTGCCCAATATCACCGTATTCGGCGTCACCTACACCTCCTATCAAGTCGTGCTGCTGCCGGCGGTCGCGGTATTGACGCTGATCGGCTTGCGCTACTTTCTGCGCCACAGCCTTGCGGGCGCGGTTATCTTGGCGGTCACGGAAGATCGTGAGGCTGCCACAGCAATTGGAATCGATGCCAGGCGCGTCTACTTCGTCACGTTCATCATTGGGGCAAGCCTTGCAGCGCTTGGCGGCGCACTCGCTCTGCCAACCACTTCGCTCGTGCCGGGCATGGGCGCCGACATGATAGTGCTGGCCTTTGCGGTCGCGGCCACGGCCGGTCTCGGGCAGATCGAGGGCACGATCGTTACCGCGCTCATGATCGGACTCGTCCGCGCCTTCGTCATCTACATCCAGCCCGAGTTCGAGGTTTTGGTGCCCTATCTCTTGATGGTGCTGGTGCTCCTGGTTCGGCCTTACGGACTGTTCGGCACCCCCCAGCTGAGGAAAATCTGATGGCTGGCCGCTTCAAGCCGATCACGATCGCCGCCGCCGCGTTCTTCCTGGTTGCTGCCCTCGCGCCGCTCTTTGTCCCGAGCTGGGCGACGCTGTTTGCGCTGATCCTTGCAAAGAGCGTCGTGGTGCTGGGCATTATCCTGCTGCTGCAGGCCGGACAGGTGTCGTTCGGACATGCGATGTTTTTTGCGACCGGCGCCTACGCCGCGGCCTTCTGGGGCAAGTATGTCGGCGGCGGCGATATCGTGCTCTATCTCGTGCTCGGCGCCGTATCAGCCAGCATTCTTGGCCTCATCGTCGGCCTGTTCGTGGTGCGTTACCGCGAAATCTTCTTCGGAATGCTCAACCTCGCCTTCTCAATGGTGTTGTGGTCGCTGCTGGAGAAGATGTTCCATTACACCAACGGCGCGGACGGCATTCGCGTGGCGCGCCCTGGCCTGCTGGGGGTG
>DASZFN010000256.1:0-6307 GCA_035939715.1 Gemmataceae bacterium
GCGGTAGGAGCCAGGGCGTCATCCGCGCGTTCGTTCAGAGCAAAAGCTTCCCTTTGCCGACGCTCGTAAATCTCGCGGCGGTCGATACGGATGGACGGCGGTGCCGAAATGCCGATCCGGGTGCGGTCGCCGCTGATATCCACCACGGTGATGCGGATATCTCCGTCGATGACAATTTCCTCGCCGACGCGTCGTGTTAACACCAGCATGCTTTTCCCTCCCTGAGAAACCAGCAAAAGGACCCGCGCATTTTGCAAATTTGAGACGCGAACAGGCCGCTGCTCGCGACAAGTCCCAACTATCAAGGAACGCCTAACCACTCCTGGGGGCGGAGTGGGATCGAGTCGGTGCAATTCTGGTTTGCGTACAATGACGATGCTACCCGGCATTCAAGACCAGGTGAACAACGAGATTTGCCCCGTACGTGAGGGCCGCTGGAAATGGTCCCACGAGAACCGCTCTCCCACGTCTGATCGTTAGACGCAGGAGGTAAAAGCTGAGCCGGGCAACCCGGTTTCAGGCAGTGGGGAAGGTGTATCTGCCGATCATGGGCAGACCTTTAAGAACTTAACAATCGGCTTTCATCCTGTCAAACGGAAATATCGACATTTTTCAATAGGACCAGGCGGCTGCTTAGTCAGCTGTGCCGTCCGCCAGCGCGCGGTTTAGCTCGTTGCGCATCTGTTCGGGCTCGACCGGCTTGTGCAGAAGTCCGGTGGCGCCAAGCGAATTGGCCCATTCGGAAGAGGCAATATCCAGGCCGGTCACGATGACGACCGGGATGGAACCAAGCGTCGGGTCGCGGCGGCGGTGGCGGAGAAATTGCCAGCCGTCATAACCCCGCATCATCATGTCCAGCAACATCATATCTGGGGGCGTGTTTTCGTGGACCTGCTTGATCGCTTCCGCTCCGTCCGTGGCCTGCATGACGTTATACCCGTCTTGCTCGAGCAGACAGGCAAGTCCCTGGCGTTCGATCTCGTTGTCCTCGATAACCAGAATGGTTTTCGTGCTTGACATGAAGCTGCCAGTCCGCAGGAAGCGCATCCTTGAAGCTAGGCCACATGGTCATGCTACACGGCCACGCCCGCTCTTGCAAGAACCAGAAGTCAGAAGTCAGCGATCAGAGGTCACAAGTGGCTGATTTCTGACTTCTGATCTCTGACTTCTGACCTCCGTTCACGGGACACTGCTGCTAGGCGTGAGCACTTCGTTGGCCGTGACGATCATGGAGGCAAGCTGGGCCAACCTCAGGTTCTTGGCACTGGCCAGTTTTTGCAGACGCTGGAAGGCCTGCTGTTCGGTCAGACCGGCCTTTTCCATGAGCACGCCCTTGGCGCGTTCGATGAGCTTGCGATCTTCCAGGGCCTGGCGCAGGTCGGCGGCTTCTTTCCAGAGCATGCGGAACTGTTCATAACGCAGCATGGCCAGGCCGATGGCCGCCTCCAGGTCCGCCTGCTTGATGGGCTTGACCAGGTAGGCCTGCACGTGGTGCTGGCCGGCGCGCTCGATCAGCTCGGGATCGTGATAAGCCGAGATCAGGATGACGGGCGCCGGCTTCTGCAGGTCCGTTTGCCTGGAAGCTTCGATGCCGTCGATGTCCGGCATTTTGATGTCGGTGATGATCAGGTCGGGCTGAGCTTGCTGGCAGAGCCGGACCAGCTCCCGGCCCGTGCGGGCGACGCCGACCACTTCATGGCCCAGGAGGGGAAGCGTCTTCTCCAGGTATTCGCACATGACGGGTTCATCGTCCGCCACGATGATGCGCAGGGGGGAACGTTTCATGAGCCTCCTCTTGGTAAAGTGATCAGAATCTCGACCCCCTGCTGTTCCGGCGGACCAACCTCAAGCCAACCGCCATGCGCTTCCACGATGCGTTTGGCAATCGCCATGCCAAGGCCGCTGCCATGCGTTCGCGTGGTGAAAAAGGCCTCAAAAATCTTGCGGCGTTCCTCCCAGGTCAACGGCGGTCCGTTATTGCGCAGGGAAATGCGCAACGCGGCCCGTTCCCCCAGCATGGCTTCCTGAAACGACACGTCGATGCCCACCGGGTCGGTACAGGCCAGCAGCGAGTTTTCCAGGATATTGCGGAATACCTGGCTCAGGCGGCGGCCATCGATCTCACATGACGTGTTCATGCCCCGGCCGTCCAGCCGGAAGTCGATGACGCGTTGGCCGCGCATGCCGCGCAACTGTTCCCAGGTGCCCTGGACCACTGTATCCAGGCACTGTTTCTTGAGCTGCAGCTTCATGGGCGCCGCATATTCGCCGACGCCCTCGAACAGGTGCAGCAAATCATCCTGGGCCTGCTCGAGCTGGGCGATCAGCTGGAGGGCGGCGGGGCGGTCCTGCACTTCACGGCGGAGCATTTCCAGGCTGGCCTGGCCGCGCTGCAAGGCATTGCGGCTTTCGTGAGTAAGACCGGCGCTGACCTGGCCGATGGCCACCAGCCGCTCGGTTTCCAGCGACCGCGCTTTCGCTTCCGTGCTGCGCAGAGCGGTTGCCATGCGCGCGCGTTCGGTGACGTCCTCCAGGGCAAGCACCACGAGCGGAGCTTGGGAGTCCTCCATGGGGACGCGGCGCGCGTTCACCAGCAGCAGCCGATGACCCAGACCGGGAAACTCGTGCTCCAGTTGATGATCCTGATATTCGCGGTCGCCGCTGGCCACGGCCTGGCATAACTTTCCCAGGCACGATAGCTGTCCCGGCGCCTGGCTCAACTGACTCAGCAACGGTTTGCCGATTTCCTCCGGACCGAGGCGAAATGTCTGATAAAAAGCGCGGTTGGCGGTTTTCATGCGCAGGTCGCCGTCCAGCAGGACCAGCGGCTGCCGCACGGTGTCCATGATGGCCTGAAGGGTCATGATGGCCGTCATTGTACATGAGCCGCGCGCCGGCGTCGTGCAGAAATAGAATTTTGCTTGACGGCCGGGGCGCGGCTGTGTTAGCGTCTATAGATCTAAGCTGGCATTCGAGTCCGCACGGACAATTCAGAACGCGGACGGTTGGCAAGCCTCATCTTCTTTTATCACGGACGGCAGCCCGGGCTTGCAGCGCTAACGAGAATCATGGCGAGGAAGTTTGTGGGACACGATTCCAATCGTGTCCTTGCGCCGTTACGACTTCAAGGCAGTCCACTGGTGGTTAGGGAGACCTGCTTGAGGTCGTCTTGATGATGAGACACGATCGGAATCGTGTCCCACGGCGCCTTGTACCAGGGTGCATGTCCCAGCGACGTGAGTTTGCCGAGTCTGGACCGGTTCCGAGTTTCACTCGACGAGCCTGGGCCAGCGTAAGGTCTGTCTCTCAAGGTGAGAGCAGTGCGCGGCCCGGAGATCCAATCTTAGGCTATGGAGGTTTCACCATGAATCGTGTTCCTAAGTGGTTTCTGCTCGTGCTCGCTCTTGTCTTCCTCCTGGGGTTGGCGGCCCCAGTCCTGGCCGATGAGGCCAAGGGCAAGATCAAGAGCGTCGACAATGACAAAAGCCAGTTTGTCGTGACCGACAAGGACGGCAAGGATTGGACGTTCAAGATGGACGACAATGCCAAAATCCGTCTCAACGACAAGGACAGCAAACTCAACGATCTGAAGGAAGGAGATGAGGTCAAGGTGACCTATGAGAAGAAAGGCGATCAAATGATTGCCAGCGAAGTTCGCTGTGAGAGGAAATGACAGCGGCTGGCCGTTAAGCAAGAGTGAAGTCGGAACGGTTTTCGATAACAGGCGGCGGGCGCGAGCGCTCGCCGCCTTGTTTTTGGTACCAAAAGGTCGCCTGACTGAGCAAGGTTTTGCCGAGTTTTGGAAACGAGCGGCTCATGAAGGCGGAATCATTGCCGATTCGTCAAAAAGTCCTGAAACTTGACTTTTGAACCACGCTGAACCTAGACTGACTCCATGGTCGCCAGCCAACGCCTGCCAAAACGGCAGCAGGGGCGGCGCGACCCCCCGGCTCAAAAAACGTGGCAACCTGGCAAACTCAAGTTTTTCGTAAACGCAAGCCTCACTCGCACAATGCCTTATGAGCAAAGTTGCGTTTGCCAACCGTGGCAAACTTAGTTGGCAAACTGGCAAACTCATTTGCCCTAATCCTTTGCCCGCAAGTAAGCGCCCCCCGTGTCTTAGTTCACGTTGGTCTGTTTCTGGCACGAAAGTTTCAAGGAGTATGACGATCTACATCCATGCGCGCGGCTTTTTCATTCCCCGATGCCTCTCATTTCCCTAAGCCTCGCCGCCTGGAGAGCCGGTCCCTCTGTTCAGCCCAGAAGAGAACAGCCTTGGGCGTGCACCTATCCGGAACCGAGAGGAGGTCGTCATGTCGGCAATCGTTACCCTGTCCGTTGCCGAGCCCGATTGTTGCAGCGAAGAGTTTTCCTTTGAAACGCCAGACCAATGCATGGTCGGCCGCTCCGGCGATTGCGACATTCAGCTGCCGAGCGATCCACTGCATGCGGATGTGTCGCGGCATCACTGCGTCTTCGAGATCGAGCCGCCGCACGTGCGCGTGCGCGATCTCGGTAGCATGAACGGGACGTACGTCAATGACGAAAAGATCGGCCAACGCCGGGCCGGCCAGGAGCCGCACAACGCGGTGCTGGAGCAGTACACCGGCCGCGAGCTAAGCGACGGCGACCGCGTGCGCGTGGGCGGCACGCTGATCCGCGTCGGCGTCCTTATCATCGATTGGCAGCCCGAGCCCTTGAGTTCAATCGGAACGGAGTAATCATGAGTCGATACCTGTTCGATCACCTGGACACGCTGGGTCAGCGCATCACGCATGCGCCGGCGCTGCTCTTGTTTCTGAACTACGACGAGACCCTGGCCGCGTTCGCGGACCCGGCGCAGCACACCGAGTTGCCGCCCGGCCTGCGGCAGACGCTGCGCGCCCTGGCGCGCATGGAAAAGCTCGAGGTCGCTGTCTTCAGCGGCCGCAACCTCGCCGAGGTGCAGGCTCTCGTCGGCGTGCCCAACATCATGGTCGCCGGCAACCACGGCCTCGAAATTCAAACGCCCGAGTGCAGTTTTCTCGAACCCAAGGCCCTGGCGCTCGAGGGCACGCTGCGCGACCTGGCCGCCGAGCTGACGCGCAGGCTGCAAGCCGTGGCCGGCGTTCGCATCGACGGCCGCAGCCTGGCGATCGTCGTGGACTATTCCCAGGCCAGCGAGGCTCAATGGGAGGATATTCGCCGCGTCCTGCATGCGGCCCTGGCCAACGCCAGCCATCCGTTCGTGCTGACCCAGGCGGACAGGAGCTATGAAATTCGCCCGCGCGTGTACTGGAACAAGAAGGACGCCGTGCAGTGGATTCGCGACCGCGTCCAGGGACACGAAGCTTTGCCGATCTACCTGGGCGGCGACGCTTCCGACGAGGAGGCTTTCGCGGCGCTGGCGGAAGGGATCACCATTCGCGTGGGCATCGTGCCCGAATCGGCGGCGCAATATCACGTCAACGAGGCCCATGAGGTTCAAGAATTCCTCGGCTGGCTGGCCAACATCCTGGTCGACAAGCTTCATGCCGAGCCGCGCCCGGCTTCTGTCTAGCAGCCTGTTGAAAAAGGTGTCTGGAACCCTCAAGCGGAGGGCCGAATGGCCGACAGCGACCCCCAGTGGTATAAGGATGCGATCTTTTATGAAGTCTACGTGCGCGGCTTTCTGGACAGCAACGCCGACGGCAACGGCGATCTGCGCGGCCTGATTGAAAAACTCGATTATCTTCGCGAGCTCGGTGTGGACTGCCTGTGGCTCATGCCCTTCTATGTCTCGCCGCTCAAGGACGACGGCTACGACATTGCCGACTTTCGCCGTATCCATCCCAGCCTGGGCACGGTCGAGGACTTCGAGGCCCTCAGCCGCGCCGCGCATGCGCACGGCATCCGCATCATCGCCGACCTGGTCCTCAACCACACCTCGGACCAGCATCCCTGGTTCCAGGAAGCGCGGCGCGATCCTGCCTCGCGCTACCACCATTACTATGTCTGGAGCGACACGGACCAGATCTATCGCAACGTCCGCATCATCTTCAAGGACAGCGAACAGGCCAACTGGACCTGGGACCCCATTGCCCGCAAATACTACTGGCACCGCTTCTACAGTCACCAGCCGGATCTCAATTACGACAATCCCGAGGTTCGCCGTGAAATCCTGGACGTGATCGCTTTCTGGCTGGACCGCGGCATCGACGGCTTCCGGGTCGATGCCGTGCCGTACCTCTTCGAGCGCGAAGGTACGTCGTGCGAGAATTTGCCCGAAACGCATACCTTCTGCAAGGAGATGCGCCGCTTCGTGGACGAGCGCTACCCCGGCACGGTG
>DASZFN010000257.1:0-8417 GCA_035939715.1 Gemmataceae bacterium
CATGGACAACGATATCCTGTGGGTCTGGCAGTCGTTTGGTTTCCTGTCCGCCGTCGAAAAGGCCCAGGAGTTCTTGCTCCAGCTCTACACGGAAGCGCGGTCCAATCCGCGCCTGTGTATCATGCAGCTATTTGGTTCCGATTCCGGATTCGTCGTCAGCCACACGGCTCTGGCCAGCGGCGTTTGCGACGCGGTACTTATTCCCGAGATGCAGTTCAGCATGAGCAAGTTGGTGGCCTACATTTTCGAGAAGCTACGTACGCGCTATCGCCCCGGCCCGGAAGGCAGCAGTCCCTTCGGCGTCATTCTCATGGCGGAGACCGCCGTGCCGGTCGATGTCGATGTTCATCTCAATGACCAAGCCATCGGCCTGGAAGAGCGCGAAAAGAAAGCTATTGAGAATTTCGCGCGCAACGGCCGCCGCGTGCAAGGCCAGACGCCGGACGAATTGCGCACCGGCAGTCTCAAGATCGTCTCCCGTGTGCTAGAACGCGAAATCCGCAAGATGTCGGAATACGATGAGTACTGGGGCTCCTTCCGTGTCTTCACGAGCGAGCCCCGCCACCTGCTGCGCGCCATCGCTCCCAGCGCCTCCGACGTGATCTTCGGCCATCGCCTCGGCAGCCTGGCTGTTGACAATGCCTTGGCCGGCTATACCGATTTCATGATCAGTCAGTGGCTGACTGAATATGTGCTCGTGCCGCTGGAATTGGTAGTGCTGGGACGCAAGCGTGTGCCGCAGAATGGTATCTTCTGGAAATCTGTCCTCGCTAACACGGGACAGCCGGCGGAGATGAAGTGATGGCGCGATCAATTTCAAAACCCGCCAGCAGCCGACGTGTTCGTGCTGTGAGCAACGACAAGCTGTATTTGGCTCAGCTCGTGGATCCGGGTGTGGACCTGCATGGTGTACTGGCCATCTGCCGCGAGGCGGGCAATGAAGTTCCGATACGGTCGCGCTCGCCACAGTTGAAGTGCCGGCTTGCCGAGTTGTTCCTTGCCTTTGGAGATCCCATACGGGCCTACGATGTGCTAACCGAACCGCTTCATGAGCAGGGTGAGGCAGATCAAGGACAACCGGAAGATTTGCGTGTCCAGCAATTGCGCGGCCTGGCCCTGGCCCGTTGCGGCTCGACACGCCATGCCCACAAGCTAATCAACACACTCTATGATGGCGGCCAGAGGGACGCGGAGACAAGAGGCATCCTGGCCCGCATCCACAGAGATTATGCGCTGGCAGCGAGCAAGACAACGGATCGGAAGCGGTACCTGGAACAGGCATTTGAGCTGTATATGGGGGCACACCGGGACCAACCCAAGCTTGCTTGGCCCGGCCTTTACGCTGCCATCATGGCGCTGCTGTCCAACGATTGGCCGACTGCCCTGAGAATCGCAGAACAGATCGAGAAACAATGCCTGGAAGTCTTCCGTTGTGAGGGGAACAGGAAGGCAGATTCCTATTGGGTTTTCTCCAATCTCGGTTTGGCCGCGGTTCTGCAGAACAAAGTATCGGATGCAGCAGGCTGGTTCAGCCTGGCAGCGGATGTGGCAAAGGGACGGTACGGCAATCTTGCCACCACTCGGTCCTACCTGCGGCTCATGGCTAGTCCGCTGGGACTAGGCGCGGAACTCGACAGGCTTGAGGCTGCTATCGATATTCCCAACGTCGTCATATTCGTAGGGCACATGATCGATCGGCCGGGACGCGCCGTGCCCCGTTTTCCAGCCGAACTTGAAAAAAGGGTTGGCGAGGAGATCGCTAGAAGACTGAAACTTCTTCGGGCAAGTGTGGGCTTTTCCTCGGGCACTTGCGGGTCAGATATTCTCTTTCTTGAAGCTATGCAAAGAAGTGGCCACGAGACTCACATCGTCTTGCCTTACCGAGAGGATCTGTTCATTGAGGATAGCATAAGAGTTAAAGATAACGAACATTGGCTGAGAAGATTTCACGACGTCAAAAGGGACGCTAGCGAGGTCATCACAGCCACGCAGCAGAGGCTCGCGCTGGGTGGAGTTTCTTACACGTACGGCAATCGGGTCCTCCACGGGCTGGCACTCATCAAGGCCCGGCAACTGCAGACGGATCTGAAGTATCTTGCCGTCTGGAATGGCGTGCCCGGCGATGGGCCGGGCGGCACCGCTGACGTCATCGCTGAATGGGAAAAGCAAGGCAGGCCGATTGAAAAGATCGATCTGAAAGAACTGCTGGTGCGATTTGCAGCGAGCAAAGTCGTGTCAGGCGACGGGCAGCGTCCCCCTGCAAAGGCGAACCGGCCGAATACGGCGACAGGCAGAACGGTTACAAGGTCTAATCCCGATAAGGAGAATGTACGCGGTCTGATAGCTGCAATTCTATTCGCAGACGTGGCCAATTTCAGCAAGCTAAACGAAGACCAGATCGTGCACTTCGTGGACCACTTTCTGGGGCTGGTGCATCGCGTGGCGAAGGCGACGGTAAGCAAGGAGCAAAGACGGCGCGGAAAAACGGGCAAGTCCCCTATTCTCAAAAAGAACACCTGGGGCGATGGTCTTTATTTTGCCTTTGATTCCGTGCGTGTGGCCGGGCTTTTCGCCCTTGACCTCAGCGACGAGGTGGAGGGCACCAAGTGGAGCGAGAAGTATCACCTGCCGCCCCTGCGGATTCGCATTGGGCTTCACGCAGGCCCAGTATTCTTTTGCAAAGATCCGCTGCTGGGCTGGAACTGCATGGGCACGCATGTCAGCCATGGGGCGCGCATTGAGCCGATTACCCCGAAAGGCGAAGTCTACGCCAGCCGCGAATTCGCAGCTTTGAGCGAGGCCGAGCTGGTTAAGGAATTCTCCTGCCACTACGCGGGGGAACGGGAGTATGCCAAGAAGTACGGAGTCTTCCCGATCTATTATTTGGAGCGAAGCTAGGCGAGTTCTATTCGCACAGGCATGTCCGACGGCTCCTGTCGCAGCACGGGACTACGCAAAGGCGGTCCTAGGCCTGCAAAGGACACTTCCACCACGTCGCCGGCTTGATACGTCCACTGCCGATGCTGGAAGCTCAGCTTGCTCGTGCCGAGGAAATGCACGTGTACGTCGCCCGGCTGCCGGTGCTGGGGGTATTTGAAAAGGTGGTCTTCGAGGTTGGCCAGCGTATGCGACATGTTATGCTCGCCGGTCAACAGTTCTCCGGAATGATAGATTTCCTTGCCGTCGCGCAAAACCCGGCACCAACCGCGGATGTTGTCGAAGGCGAGATCGGTGACCAGCTCGGGGCCGATGGCGCAGGTCCGCAATTTCGAGGGCGCCAGGTAAAGGTAGTTGACCTTTTCGGTCACGTGATCCGACCATTCGTTGCCGGCCGTGAAACCGAGCCGGCAAGGAATGCCGCGGTCATCGACGGCGTAGACAGCGGCGATTTCCGGCTCCTCACCGCCGTCGGGAGCAAAGGCAGGGATATCGAGCGTTTGGCCGGGGCCGCGCAGAATGCGGCTGTCGCCTTTGTAGAACCACTCGGGCGCCACGCCGCGCTGCCCGACCGCCGGCTTGCCGCCTTCCAGGCCCATTTCAAACATGAGCCGTGAAGGCGATTTCGGCCCGGCCGGCTCTGCGGTCGTGTGCATCTGGTCGCGCTGTTGCACGCTTCCCAGGTGGGTCAGGCCGGTGCCGGACACCAGCACATGGGCGCCCGCTTCCGCGGCGACCGGCGCCAGGACGCGGCCCGCGGCCAGCAGTTCGGTGTAGCGGAACGGCGCCGGCCGGGGCGCAGAGGCCAGCACGTCTTCGAGGAGCTTCTGCAGCGGAACTCGTTTCAAGCGGGCAATGCGGAAAGCCGTGTAAATGCCGGCGATGGACGGGTCCAGCTCCGTGATATTGTTCACGGTGTCGCCGGACACCACGCCCAGGCAGCGGCCGCGGCGGCCGTCGTCGAATTGAATCAAGCGCATGTTGCCTTTCCAAATGTCCTTGCAATCTGCGGCGCCGGGCCGTAGTATTCTAGCAATTGGGGATGGCCGATCGTGCGAACGAAGTCCTGCCTGAAAGCACGCGCCCCCTGAATTGCTGACCCGAATGCAGACCTGCCCCGCCTTGCCTCGCCCGTGAATCAACAACGGTGTAATGGCACCCGACAGAGAAGTCCCACCGTTATGCAACAACCTACCGGCTCCTTGAGTCTCCCCGGCCAGGAGGTCTGATCCCGTTTCACGCGGTCGGCCGTCCCTGTTCGGACAAGCTCCTGGAGCCCATCGAGAGGAAGCCATGCCGCTCGATTCCACCAACCACATGGACCGGTTGCACGGCCATGCTTTGCGCAATGCCCATCTGCGCGAACGCTCCCTGGTGCGCGCGGCGACCGCGCCGCCGTTGGCGCGCGCCCTCGTCAAGGTGCGCGCTGAAACGCTCGGCATGACACGGCTGGAGTTCGCGCGGCGCTCGGGCATCAGCCGCGGCACCCTGCGCGACATCGAGCTCGGCGTGCATACCCCGACACGCCGTAGCTTGCAAAGGTTCTTGACTTACTGCCGCAAGGCAGCGGTCGACGCCAAGCAACTGGAAGAATTGATTGAGCTGTATGTCGGGCCGGCAGAATCGCTCGAGCAGTTCATCCATCGGCTGGAGCTGCAAGCCGGCTCGCCGCGCGAGCTGGCCCGGCGCGTTGGCATCAGCCCGGCGACTCTGTGGGAATATCGCCGCGGCAACTTCCCGCTGCCTTTGACGCTGCTGCAAAAACTATGTGCTGCCGCGGCCGTCGATCCGACGGCCGGCGAGGGGCTCTGGCTGGCCGCCGAGCGGGAGCGTTTTCTAAAGCGTGGTTATCCCGCGGCACTCGCCGAGTTCTGGACGCTCTGCACGCGGCAGGGCTACGCCGAGCGCGATCTGCTGCGCCTGGGCGTCAAGACATCCACGGTGCGCCGCATGCGCTATCTGGAGCTGCCCGGCTGGCCGGAGGCAGCGGCGGCAGTGAAGCATGTCTGCCGGAACGAGCCCGAGCTGCAAACCTTGAAAGGGCTGTGGCTGCGCGACCTTGAACAGCAGCAAGCAGCGGACGCCGACAGCTTTGGCGCGCGCATCAAGCGCCTGCGCGAAAAGCGCGGCATCGGTCGCCGCGAGCTGGCCGATCTCTTCAAGATCGGCGGCAAGAAACCGGCGCGCATTATCAAGTACATCGAGGAGGACGGCTTCTATTCCATCAAAGCTTACCCGGCCGGTTTGACGGCCGTCCTGGTCGGCGACAACCGCGAATCCCGGAGGCTGCTTGACCTTTGGTGCGCGCGGCGCCGCCAGTTTCACCGCCGGCATCGACCGGAAATACGCATCGAATTGCGCCTCATGCGCGAGCTCTATGGCTTCGAGTTGTCCGACATGGAGCCCATCCTCGGTTATTCCAGCCTCGAGTACCAGCGCATCGAAAGGGGCGTCACAGCGCTTCTGGAAAGCGCCGCCACGCGTATCCTGGAAGCTCTGGAGGAAGTCGGCCTGGGCCGCGTCTATGCCCTCCTGCAACAAAGAAGTTCCGACCAGGAGGCCCGCGACGCCTGGCAAACGCCGCGCTCGGTCGCCGACTTGATCAGCCTGCTGGCCGCGCGCGAGGGCGGTCTGATTCCGTTGACGCGCTTGCTGAAACGCGCCGGCCTGAACGGCTTCTGGACCGGCCGGCTGCGTGCCATCGCGCACGGCGACGAGGTTCCCACGTGGCATGCCCTCGCGCAGCTCGGCAAAGTCTGCCAGGTCCAGGACATGAGCGAAGTGCGGCACGACTGGGAAGCGCGTTACCGGGCCGTGCTCCGCGGGCAGTGCAGTTCACCCCTGGGCGTCGAGCTGCGCATGCTCATTGCGGAGATGGCGGCCACGCTGCGCGAGTTCAGCCCGCGCCTTGGCTTCAATTACTCTGTCCTGATTCGCGATCTACAGCGCCTGGACCGGGACGAGCCCATCAAGTGGTTCCATGTTGAACGCATTTTGCAGGCAGCGCACCTGCCGCGCGAAGGGGCACGCTGGCGGGAGATTCACATGCTCTGGTACACGGCCAGCGCGCGCCGCAAAGCCGCGCCGGTCGTTAATCGCCGCCAGTTCGTTGCCGCCCAGTAGACTAAACAATTCAGGTTTGAATCGTCATCCGCTTACGGATTGGCGCTGAACGGTTGGGCGGTTCGGGGGATTGCAAGCCGAGCAAGTCGGCCCAGCCGTGGATTGCCTTGTTCTGAGCCCCGGCGGGGCGGCAGTGGATAGCCAGGCGGCGTGAGCCCCTGGAACAGGGCCGCATCGTTGTGTTCTAGCCCTGGAAGGGCGGCAGAATCAGGCTCGCATCCCGTCACTGTCGCCCTTTCAGGGCTTGCGGCGCCTGCAGGATGTCCGGCAAGATGGTGCTTGTTGTCTGAAAGGCTGACTGTGGACGCTTAGTAATGGGGGACGCTCGTTTGCAAAAGGAGGTCGGAGTGAACTTTTCGGAACAGCCTGCCTCGCAACAATGGGCAACCTTGAAGTTCCGGGGAGAAAAATTTGCCGAGGTTTGGTTCAAACCCGAGGGCGACCCCTTGGCTCTTCAGTTCCGTATCCCCCCGAACAGCTTCCAGATTCCCGGCATGGGTCAACGATTGACGACAGAAAATCTTCTGAAAGCCGTGGCCATAGCGACTGAGGAGGTTGAATCATGGCGCCACGGAGGCGTCTCCCATTCGGCCCCGAACGGATCCGGTCCCACGCTGAGGAGTCCTCTTCCGCAGCCCCCGCAAGACGCAACCTACCTCGATATTTACGTCCGCCTGAAGCCGCCGCCCCAGGCGGTTACCCCCAATGAGAGCGGCGAGGGGGCGCTGGCCTCGGCAAAATGGCATGACCTCGAAGCTCGCTGGAAGGCCATGGGCGGCCTGGAAGCAACCATGGATACTCTACGCATCAGCATGGAAGGCGTTCGGGCAGAAATGGAAGGCTTGTTGAAGAGGATGTTGACGACGGAAGAAAAACTAAATGCCCTGGCGGCTGACGTGGCTCAATGGAACAAGGCAAAAACCCGCGTCCATTATGCCCTGCCGAAGGCGAAAGAGTTTATCCATCGTGCCACCTGGGCGAAGGGCACACCCGAAACGAAGAAGCTCGACGAGCTCTTCAAGAATCCGGGTGGAGCTCATCTCCCTCTTCCTCAGATGGAGCAAGTGCTAGAAGAGCTGGAAATCTTGCGAAAAGACCGGCAGGTTTTAGCCGCCCAGGGTGTGACGGTCTACCAGGAATGCAAGAGTATCTCTGCCGATATTCAGGCGGCCTTGAGCCGACTGCAGAGCAACGCCGCGCTGAGAGCATGGAAGAAAAGGGGCGCAACCCGCGCAAAACGCAAGCCATTCTAGAGATAAAGGGGACGCAGTTCGTTTTGCGCAAAACGAACTGCGTCCCCTTGCTCTTCCTTGCGGTGTCCTAAGACCCCCGTTTCCGCTATGCTTCGCCTTAGCGTCCCCCGGAAAAAAATGGGGCCTGGCTCGGCACGATGCTGTGCCTGTCTCCATTCTTTCCGGCCGCTCTTAGCGTGACCGAGGACTCCATCAGGACCACCACGGAGATTCCCATGACACGCGCCCTTGGCCTTTTGATGCTTTGCGCCGCGACCCTCCCCGCCCGAGCCGGCGAGCCGGTCGTCCTGTTCGACGGCAAGGACACTGCCAGGTGGTACACGTTCCTGCGGGACCACGGCAAGGACAAGGACCCCAACGGCAACTTCACCATCCGCGACGGCATCCTTCGTATCTCGGGGCAGGACTTTGGCGGGCTGCTCACGCGCGCCGAATATGCCAACTACGAGGTCCAGCTCGAGTACGCCTGGGGCGGCAAGGTCTGGCCGCCGCGGCAGAAAACCGCCCGCGACAGCGGCCTGCTCGTCCACTGCACCGGCCCGGACGGCAGCGTGTCCAGGAGCTGGATGGAGGGCATCCAGTGCAATATGCTCGAGGGCGCCACCGGGGACATCTCGATCACCGGCGCGAGCCCGAAGTACCGATTCCGGGCCCAGGCCGAGGAGCGCCCGGCGGGCAAGAAGGCCGGCCTCTACTGGAAGGACGGAGCGCCCGCCCGCGCCATCGGGCCCGGCAAGCGGCTCCTCTGGTTCGGTCGCGACCCGTCCTGGGAGAACCTCCTCGGGTTCCGCGGCAAGAACGACGTCGAGAACGGCGTTGGCGAGTGGAACACGCTCGTCGTCACCATGAAGGGCGACACCATGACCGTCCGGCTGAACGGGGTGACCGTGAGCCGGGCGACGGACCTGGGGGTGACCCGGGGAAAGCTCCAGATCCAGTCGGAGGGGGCCGAGATCCTCTTCAGGAAGATCACCCTGACGCCCCTGGATTGAACAATCGTGTAGGAATCCCACATCGCCAAGCACGCGGGACCGATGTGTGGGTCGCAACCTGATCCTGACCAATCCGCCTTTTTTCATTCGGCTGTATTGTCTTGCAATAATG
>DASZFN010000258.1:0-27881 GCA_035939715.1 Gemmataceae bacterium
TCTGAAGAAAGCACACTTCCCGGCTTCGTGCACGACGTCGGCGCTGCCTTCTTTCCCTTTTCTGAATACAGTCCCGCTTTCCGCAGCCTCGATCTGGACGGCACGGGTCTGCAATGGCGCCTGGCCCCGCGCGATAGCTGCCATCCTGCTCCTGATGGGAGCTGCGCTACCATCGCCAGGGACCTGTCTCTGTCTGTCCAGTCCTTCGGCGTGGACGGCCCCGCCTGGGAGCGCCTGGCAAAATGGCAACAGGCCATGGGGGAGCGGCTGGTCGCTGCCCTGATCGGTCCCTTGCCTGGATTTCGCAGCGCGTTTCACCTCGGGCTGCGAGATCTTTTCAAGCTCGCCATGAGCGGCCCGCGGAGCCCTGCGGGATTCGCGCAGCATTACTTTCAGACCGAGGCGGCTCGACGCGTCATCCCCGGTCTGGCGTTGCACGTTGACCTTGGACCAGACGATTTTGCGGGAGCAGGCCTGGGTCTGGTGTTGGCGTTACTCGCCTCCGCCAGCGGCTTTCGCGTTCCCGTTGGTGGGGCGCGTTCCATAACGCACGCGCTTGTCCAACGCCTGGAACAGGCGGGCGGCAAGCTGCAATTGCAAACGCATGTTGACTCCATCGTTGTCCGGGAACGTCGCGCCGTGGCTGTGTTGACGGCTCAGGGAGACGAAATCGCCGTGAAGCGGGCGGTGCTGGCCGACGTCGGGGCGCCGGCGCTCTTCGGCAAGATGGTGCCCGCGTCGGAGATCTCCTGGTGGATGCGCCGTGCCATGCGGCGATTTCGCTACGGCTGGGGGACGTTCAAGATGGACTGGGCATTGAGCGGACTGGTGCCGTGGCAATGCGCGGAAGCGCGTGAGTCGGCGGTAATCCACGCCGGTGACAGCATCGAGGATTTGCGGCGCTTCACGGCCGAAGTGCGGGACGGCCGGCTGCCGAGCAATCCCTACCTGGTGATCGGCCAGCAGTCGCTGGCAGATCCAAGCCGGGCTCCGGCCGGCTGCCATACGCTTTGGGCATATACCCATGCGCCATCCGCCCTGGAAAACCCGTGGGAGCAAATGCAGGAGGCGTTTGCCGATTGCATCGAGGAGCGCATTGAAGGCCTGGCGCCCGGCTTTCGCCGGCTTATTCGGGCACGGGCGGTGGTGTCACCCAGGCAGCTGGAAGCAATGGACGAAAACCTGGTGGGCGGCGACCTGGGCGGCGGCAGCGCGCATTTCGATCATCAGCTATTTTTTCGTCCGGCGTTTCCTTACTTCCGCTACCGAACGCCCGTGCGCGGCCTGTATCTTTGCTCGGCGTCGGCGCATCCCGGCGCCGGCGTTCACGGCGCCTGCGGTTTCAACGCCGCCCACATGGCTCTCCGCGATCATCCGTAATTGTCATGAAGATCGCCAGCACTGACCGTCACGAACTTTGTCTCGTCAGGGAAAGAAAAAAAGTGATGCTCAGGATAACCCCGGCCGTCAGTTGCAGAAGGGCGATGATCAACCGCTCGCGCGCGCGTGCCCGTTGATACCGGACGAAATTAAGAACGGACAGAGCCAGGACGACCACCGCGGCAACGAGAAACAACCAGTACATGGGGGCCCCTTCGAACGCGCTGTTCATTGGCTGGCGCCAAGGTCGGCCAGGATTTGGGCTGCCCTGTTGGCATCGGCCACCGTGTCGAAGGCCGCGAAACCGACGAATTTATTGCCCTGCACGGCCATGGTCAGCGACTGCAGGCTGATGCCGGCGGTCGCCCATTGCTGGGTCAGGCGGAACCCGAGACCGGCCTCATTGTCCCCTTCAACGCGCAGGACGACCGTGTCATGGGTCTCCGACATGCCCGCCTGCCTGGCCGCACGCACCTGGGCCGGACCGGTGACGGGGGCGACATAGATAATCCCCGTGCCCGGATGGTCGGCCTGGCGGCGCGTCGAGATATACTCCAGGTTGGCGCCTGCCTGGGCGAGCGGCGCCAGTTTGCCTGCCATGCCGCCTGCCTTGTCCGCGATTTCGCCGGTCCAGATGTGTACCCGCTCCAGTTTGAAGCCCATGATCGAATGTCCTCGTCGGAAGATGTCATAAGGAAGGGGCTAGCGGGGATTATATGCGATGAAGCGACAACATGGAACAAAAGCCGTCCGCGGCTCGACTAACAGTGCAGACGCGGCGAAGCGCCTGGTTCAAGCCGAGCGCCTTGCCTGTAAGCGGACAGCGTGCAATTGCCGCAATTTGTTATTGCGGAAGGGCTCTGGTTCCTGGACAATAGAGGGCAGTCCCCGACTTGTTCCTGTTCCATGCGAAGCGCTCGCGGAGGTCAAAGGGCATGAAACGTTGGCTCCTGGCAATGGCGGTGCTTTTCGGCGGAGCGACGGCGGTCGTTCACGCGGATTATGTCATCATTCGGCTTAACCTGGCCGTCACCCAGGACCCCGAGGCGGAAAAAGCTCCGCAGGGCGGCATGGCCGGAATGGGCATGGGGGGAATGATGTCTGGCATGGGTGGCCGGGGCATGGGCGCCATGGGACCGGGCATGGGCGGCCAGGGGCAGGGCCAGGGGCAAGGCATGGGCGGCCGGGGCATGGGCGCCATGGGACCGGGCATGGGCGGCCAGGGCATGGGCGCCATGGGACCGGGCATGGGCGGCCAGGGCATGGGGCAAGGCATGGGCGGCCGGGGTATGGGCGCTATGGGACCGGGCATGGGCGGCCAGGGTCAGGGACAAGGCATGGGCGGCATGATGGGTAAGGGCGGCATGGGCATGGGCATGGGCGGCCAGGGACAAGGCATGATGATGCCCGGCATGGGCAAGGGCGGCATGGGAACGCTGATGACTCAGCCGGGGAGCGAGGATGAGGAAGATTCCACGCCGCTCATGATCACCATCATCGTCGAGGTCGATCACAAGAACATTATTTACAACAAGAACTTCGGACGCCATCACATCATCCACAAATGGGGCATGACCTACCTGCCTTACAAGGGACCGGGATTCGATTACACCATTATTGATAAGCTCGATACGGTCGCCCGGCGCTATGACAACGAGAAGAGAAGCATCAAGGAAGACGATCCGAATCGCGCCGACAAGCTGCTGGAGCTTGCGCAAAAAGCTTTGAGCTTCGGCTTGCTCGATAAAGTGCCGGAGCTCATGGCCGAAGTCGCCAAGCTCGAACCCAAGAATCCGGCCGTCGTCGCCTTCCAGAAGACGCTGGCCAACATAAATCGGAAAATAACCGTCGATGATCCGGCCATCGCCTGGCAAAAGAAGCTGGAATTCAATGTCTACCGCGGCGACCATTACGCCGTGCTCTACGAATCGAAAATTCCGCTGGCGCAGGCGAAAAACTGGGAGGAGCGTCTGGAGCAAAACTATCGTGGGTTCTTTTACTGGTTCGCCCTGAAGGGCCGCACCCTGCCGGTGCCCACCCAGAAGCTGGTTGCCGTGCTGGTCAAGGACAAAGAGGTGTTCGATCACGAACAGAAGGAAGTATTCGACAATGCCGACATGGTCGCGGACGGCTTCTATTCGCGGCGCGATAACCTGGCAGTCTTCGCGGCCAAGCCGATCGATGACGGCTATGCAAGCCTGGAAGAGCTTTCCCAGAAGACGGGTTACAAGAGCCTCGACCGTGGGGAGCTTTTGCGAGGCGAGAAGAGCTTGAGCAAGAAAGACAAAAGGAGCGGGGTAAACCGTTTCGACGACAAGGCCCTCTACGAAACGTACGCGCTGATTTTCCAGGCCAAGGAAGCGGAGTCCGAGATCGCGACCGTCAGCCATGAAGGTACGCGCCAGCTCATTGCCGCGGTTGGGCTGCTGCCACGCAACGTCGAAGTCCCCCAGTGGTTCGACTTCGGCGTGGGGAGCTTCTTTGAGACGCCCAAGGGATCTTTCTGGGCCGGCGTCGGCGGCACCAACGTCCCCTACCAGTGGAACCTCAAGCGCTGGAAGAGCAGCAAGAGCAAGTACTGGGAAAAGAACGCCCTGGAAGCTCTCAAGGCGGTCGTCACGGATCGCTATTTCCGAGAGGCTGGAACGAGCAAGAAGAAGGAAGCCGAGCTGAACCGGGCGCGTACCATGTCCTGGGCCTTGACCTACTACCTGGCCCAACAAAAGCTGGACGATCTGGTGCGTTATTACCAGGAGCTGGCGAGCCTGCCGCGCGACATGCAGCTTGACGAAGAATCCATGCTTGGCCTGTTCGCCAGGGCCTTTGGACTGGTAGATGTCAACAAACCCGATCAGCTCGATGCTGCCAGGGCAGCCGATTTTGCCAGGAAGTGGTACGCCTACCTGGAAGCGATGCCGCCGGAATTGATCGAAGCGTACAAGGAGGCCACCAAGGAACCCACGCCGCAACAGAAGAAAACGCCGCCCACCAACCCAGGCAGTGGGCCAGCCCAGTAACCTGCTTGCTAACCTTGTCGCCAAAGCCCACGGACCTTGCTCCGTGGGCTTTTGCCTTTGATGCCAAATGGATCGCCGCAATTTCCTACATCCCCGACATCTGGTCAATGCGGCCGCCAACCTGCTCGGTGCGGCAGCCGCGCTTGACGGCGCCGCGGACCCTACGGAGCCCGGAACCGTTCCTTTGCTGCGCGTTGCCCGCCGAGCCATGGCGACGACATTTGAGATTTTCCTTCCTTTTGGCAGTGCCCAGGCCCAGGCGATTGCCGAATCGGCCTTCGCTGAGATCGACCGGCTCGAGCAGCAGTTGACCGTTTTCCGTGACAGCAGCGAAGTCAGTCGACTGAATCGGTTTGCGCCTCAGGCCGCGGTCCCGGTGGAAGAAAGCCTGTTTGACCTGCTGGCCCTGGCGGCCGGGATCACCGAAGAAACTGCCGGAGCCTATGACGTTGCAGCTGGGGCGCTGGTCAAAGCGTGGGGGTTCTACAAAGGTCCGCGGCGCGTGCCGGCGACGGAAGAATTGGCTGAGGCCTTGTCGCGCACCGGCATGCGGCACGTGGTGCTCGACCAGCAGGCGCGCACAGTCCGATTCCTGCGCCAGGGCTTGGAGATAAACCTCGGCAGCATCGGCAAAGGCTACGCCCTGGATCGTGTCGCCGCGCTTTTGCGCGCGGATTGGAATCTGAATTCCGCGCTCTTGCATGGCGGACACAGCAGCGTATACGCCCTCGGCTCGGAGCCTGCAAGCCACTCCGGTTGGACGGTGGGCATCCGCCATCCAGGGAAAACCGATTGCCGCCTGGGCGTGGTGCGGCTCCGCGATCGGGCACTGGGAACTTCAGCGGCAACCTTTCAGCATCTGGAATACAATGGCCGGAAGCTCGGGCACATTCTCGATCCGCGCTCGGGCTGGCCGGCCGAGGGATTGGCGGCAGCCACGGTGCTTGCCCCCAGTGCGGCCGTGGCCGACGCGCTGTCCACGGCGTTCTTCATCATGGGCGTGGACGCCGCCCGTGCTTATTGTGGCTCGCACCCGGAAATTGGCGCCGTCCTTGTACCCCAGGAAGAATCTGCCGCTCCTGTGATCATCGGCCTTTCGCCCGACGACGTGACCGTGTACGATGCCTGAAGTTAACGAACCTTGATAAGCAACACGCTACCATGAACGGCCTTACCCGCATTTTTCTCGTTCTGCTGCGCCTGGCCATCGGCTGGCATTTCTTCTTTGAGGGCGTGGAAAAGATTCGCTCCGTCGATCTCGTCGGTCCCACGGAGTCGAAGCGGCCCTGGTCCAGCATCGGCTATCTGCGCGAGGCCAACGGTCCCGCGGCCAACCTGTTCAAGAAGCAAGTCGGCGATCCGGACCAGGAAGCACTGGACCTGTTCGCGGTCAAGCAGCTGGAGCGCGGCCAGGACCCCGCGCAGGTTCCGCCCGGCAAGCGTGTCTCCCCCGCGCTCGACCAGGCCTGGACTGAATACTTGCAGCGTTTCGAGGCGAAATACGAACTGCCGGAAGAGCAACGGCAATTGGCGGAAGCCAAAATGGATCAGGCCAAGGAGCGCGCCGTTCTCTGGCTGCTGGGCCAGGGGGGCAAGGACAGCCTGCTGGAAGTTGAAAAATCTTTTAATGGCACAGCGCCGGTGAAACTCCAGGAGAACTCGCGCGAAAGGCTCGAGGAGTATCGCTCCAAGGTAATGCAGTTGCGCGACATCATGAATGAAAAGTTGCCCTCCTTCGGCCGTGATGTGGAGAAGCAGAGGATCCCGGCGCTGAAGAGCGAGATCAGTCAGCTCCGCACCGAGCTCCTGACCGCGCTGCAAAAACCCATGGAAGAATCCCTGAACAGCGTACTTACCGATTCCCAAAAGAAGATGGGTCCCGTGAGCCAACCGCATAGTGCCGCGGTGCAGAACTGGCGCGAGTGGAACCGGCTGGACTGGATCGATGGGATTACGCGCTATGCGATCCTCGCCATCGGCGCCTGCTTGCTGCTCGGCCTGTTCACGCGAACGGCATGCCTTGCCGGCGCCGGTTTTCTGCTCCTGACCTATCTGGCGCTACCGGCGTTTCCGTGGCTGCCGGAAAGCCCAAGGTCCGAGGGAAGTTATCTCTTTGTGAATAAGAATGTCATCGAGATGCTGGCGCTCCTGGTACTGGCGACCACGGCGAGCGGGCGCTGGGCGGGACTGGACGGCCTGCTGCGCGCCTTGATGCCCTGGCGCTGGCAAAGGCGTGCGGCGGCAGACAGGCTCACCCCCGCGCGGCGCGTTACCATCTCGCGTTGAGTTTCATGACCGGAGGAAAGATCCATGTCGCTATCTCTGACACCCGAAAGAAAAGCCGAAGGCAAAGCGAACTTCGAGGCCGCCGTTCATCGTCATGCGTCACGGCGCGATTTCATGAAGGGCTTGCTCGCGGCCGGCGCTGCCGTGCCGGTCACTGCCGCCGCCTATTTCGGCTACCAGAAGCTGAAAGGCAACCCGGTAAAAGTGGGTTTGATCGGTGCCGGCGATGAAGGCGGCGTTCTCGTGGGTGAGCACAATCCGGAATACCTCCGCTTCGTCGCCGTGGCCGACATGCGTCCTTCGAACCTGAAGCGGATTTTTGAAGGCGAAGCGACCGGGCCGCGCAAGGGGTTCAATCGACTTTACGGCCGCGAAGCGGCGCAGATCAAGAAATACGAGGATTACAGGCAGCTTCTGGCAGATAAGGAAATCGAAGCGGTGGTGATTGCGCTCCCGCTCCACCTGCACGCACCCGTTGCGATCGATGCCATGCGCGCACCCAGCCCCAAGCACGTCCTCTGCGAAAAATTGATGGCCTGGGACGTGGCCAGTTGCAAGGAAATGATTCGCGTCGCCGACGAACAGGATCGCATCCTCTCGATCGGTCATCAGCGCCACTACAGCCTTCTCTACGCCCATGCCCAGGAGGTGCTGCGTTCCAAGGAGCTAGGGGATATTAAGTACATCCGCGCGCTCTGGCATCGCAACAACTCCTGGCCGAAACTCGACAAGGACGGCAAGCCCATGTTGGACGAGAAGGGACATCCGCTGTTCCGCGACAGCTGGTATCCGCCGATTCCCAAGGAAGACCGCGATGCTTTGGACGGCAAGATCCGTCAGCTTGGTTACCGGAGCATGGAAGAACTTGTTCGCTGGCGTCTCTACCAGCGCACGGGCGGCGGCCTGATGGCGGAGCTGGGCAGCCACCAGCTTGATGCCTGCAGCATATTCCTTGGAAAGGTGCACCCAGTCGCGGTCTCGGGAACCGGCACCAGATCGCTCTATCGGGACCAATATCGCAACCACGAGCGTGAAGTCGATGACCACGTCTTCGTGACTTTCGAATTCCCCGGCGAGAACTACTACGCGGATAAGAACCTCAAAGCTATCAAAGACAGGGACGATGTCGTCGTCGTGACCTACTCTTCCATCAGTACCAATAAATTCGAGCCGTACGGCGAATGCGTGACCGGAACGCACGGCACCATGCTGGTCGAAGAAGAGGCTTCTGTGATGCTGTACCCCGAGCCGAATCCGAATAGGCCCGCGGACGCTGGCAAGACAACAACCATTACCGTCGCCACCGCCGGCGGCGGCAAGCCGGCAGCGGACTCGGCCGGCTCGACCGGCACGCTGGAGCCGGCCAAGACCCTCGCCACCGGTCAGCCGGCCCTGGGCGGCGGCCCCCCCAGTCGCGGTTACCGCGAGGAGATGGAGGATTTTGCCTACTGCATCCGCATGTGGAACCAGGCGAACAAGAAGGATCGCCGGCTGCCGCGTTGCCACGGCCGTGTCGCCATGGCCGATGCCATCATTGCGCTGACTTCCAATGTGGCGATGCGCAAGCGCCAGCGCATCGAGTTCGATCCGCGCTGGTTCGATCCTGCTTCCCGGGAAGTGCCGGATGGCGACATGAAACCGGAGACCGTGGCCTAACACGCGGCGAACATGTTTGAGACGGCCGTTGGCCATCTTGGACGGTCCGCCAATGTGGCTTGGCGGGCGGACGGACGGATTGCCTTTACCGTAACTCTTTACTGGCTTGGTGGTTGGGCCAAAGCGAACATTCCGCCAAAACGCGGCTGCAGAAATGCTTGGCCCTGTGGCCCGGTACCTCCCGGTAACCTATCCTGGTCTACGCAAGCTTATGCGGCGATGGTGATTATGCGCTTAATGCAAGAGGGCCAAGGTGGCCCTGTATGGCCAGGTATGGCCCGTAGGTGCAAGAAAACTTTTGCCAGCCGGCATTCGTCTTAATGAGGGCCTGGGGACAGTAGCGACTGATCCCAAGGCAGTGGAGTTGAGGGTTTTTGCGCGGAGCACTCACCGGATCGATGGTCATTGGCTGACTTTCTTCTCATCTTTCCAGGTCAATAGGGCACGCAGGATGGGCGCCGGCTCCTGGCAGAACGCCTGGGCGGACTCGCAACGATAAAATTTTCGGCCTAGCCCGTCCTGTGCGCTTTTGCCAGCGGCTTCCGAAGATTGACCCCAGGTTCCCCAGGCTACCTGCTTGCAAAGCCTCCGGACCATGATAGCCTCCAGGAAAAGACGCCGGGCAAGGTCCGCACTCCTCGCGCCAGTTGTGCTTACCTTCCGCACGGAGTGCGCTGCCTTTGCAGGTTGGCAGGCCGCTAGCCATACCGGAACTATTTCTTCGGGGGTCTGCGTCACGGTCATTGGCGAAATTCTTGCCAGGGGAAGCCCGGCGCTCTTTGGGGAGGTTTGATATGGGTTCGTTTTCTGCCGTCTTGCGGTCAGCGCTTACAGGTCGCCGAAAGTGTTCGTCGCAGTACGCGAGGAAAAAGACACGCACGCGGGTCCGCCTAGCGCTCGAGGGCCTGGAAGACCGCACGGTTTTGTCCACCTTCTTTGTGGAGCCGATGGGGTTTCCCGTTGATTCCGCTCATGTGCACACGCTTCAGGATGCCCTGAATGCCGCGGTCGCCAAGGACACCATCCAGATCGAGCCGGGCGCCACGATTGCCTCGCTGGGCAACACCAGTGGCGCAGCCACGCCAGCCAGCACGCTGGCGGCTCCCTCGCTGACTGGGGCCAGCAGCATAACGGTGAATAACTACATCGGCGCGGGCGAGGTCATTCAGGTTGGCACCGGCGGAGCTTTGGTCGAATCCGACCTTGTCCTGTCCTCGGCACTGGCCAGCAGCGGGCAATTCACCTTGACCTTGAAACAGCCCCTGGCCAATGCCCATGTCGCCGGCGACCGCGTGGACACGCTCGGTCAGCTCGGCATCGGCAAGGCGATTGCCGTGCAAGGAGACACGGTTGGCGGCCAGGTCACGCTCAATACTCCACTGGTTATCTGGGGCGGCACCAGCGGCGTGTTGCTGCGCACGCTTACTTTCAACTCCACGCTGACCTTGATGGCCGGGTCGAACGCGACGACCATTCTCAACAGCGTGCTCGGCGCCGTGACGGAAGCGGCTTCGCCGGCGAGTAACGGCGGCCACAACCTTTTCCGGGAAGTTACCTTCACCGGTCCGGTCACGCTGAACGGCAACCCCAGCGGCACCAACACCGGCGACCAGATCCTCAACAGCCAGTTCCAGGGCGCCTTGCTCACGCTGACCGGCAACGACGGCACGCTCTTGCAAAACAACGTCTTTAACGACGCCGGCAACGTCAGCGCCATCACCGTGACCAGCAGCCAGAACGTGCAGCTTACCGGCAACAAGATAACCGTGGTAAACGGCGGCGGTCTGCTCAACGGCCCAGCGGACATCACCATCGGCAGCGCCACGACGGGAACGCTTTCCGTCACGCTCATTAACAACACGTTCTCGACCGCCGGCACGGGTGTCGGCGTCTTTGTTCTTACGCCCACCAACACCGGCGGCAACATCCGTGTTTTCCTTCAGGGCAATGACTTCCACTACAACTTCATCGGCCTGGCGGACCAGGGCGACGGCAGCAACGGTTCCAACTCCGCGGGCATCATCGACGCCGGGGTCGGCGTGCTGGGCAGCCTTGGCGGCAATAATTTCCGGCAGTTCCTGAAGAGTGACGCCACGGCCGGCAATCGCTTTGCGATCTATATCTTCGGCACCCAGGGCGCGGCCGGCAACATCAACGCCGAGGACAACCTGTTTTCCACCAGCACACCCGTCGACGTCATCAAGGACTTTGCCGACAACACCGCGGCCGGCGCCCCCCTGCTGCCAGGCAGCGGCACCATCACGGTGGGCACGAAGACGCAACAGTTGTCCGCGGAACAGCAGTTTGTGCAGAGCCTGTTCAACGATTTCCTTGGCCGCAGCGGCACGCAGGACGAGTTAAACGGCTGGGTAGCGTTGCTGCCGACCGTCGGCCATGCGGGCGTGGGCAATAGCATCATTCACTCGCCGGAAGCGTTGACGCGTCTGGTGGACAGCTTCTACGAGAAATTCCTGGGACGCCCGGCGGATTCGGCAGGCGAGGCCGGCTGGGTCAGCTTCATGCAAAAAGGCGGCACCCTGGAACAATTGACGGCCAACTTCGTCGCCTCGCCGGAGTACTACGATCGCCAGAATTCGCTTAACAATTCCCCCGATGCGGCGTTCGTGCAGTCGCTCTACAATGTCCTGCTCGGCCGTGTCGGCACGAACTCAGAAGTGGGCGGCTGGGTCGCCAAGCTGGCAACCGGCACCTCGCGCACGGCCGTGGCCCTGGCCATTACGCAATCCGCCGAGTTCCGCACGCTCGCCGTCACGCAATCTTACTTCAACCTGCTGCATCGCCAGAATTTCCCCGGCACGGCCCAGATCAACGGCTGGGTCAATTCGGGATTCGACGTGCTCAGTATCGAGGTTGATTTCACGGGGACTGCCGAGTTCTTCCTGAACGGCTAACCGATTGGTCATTGGTCATTAGGCATTCGTCATTTGCAAGGCAAATGACGAATGACTAAATGACGAGTGACCAATGTTTCGCTCCCCGGCAATGGCAATTGCAAGATGATCACTTACCAGGGATGAATGGCAATTGAATCAAGCCATAACCCGTCTCAAAGTCATGCCCCGGCGGCCCCAGGTCGCGCGCGGACTGACGTAGGGTGTCCCAAACCTGGGCGGCAGTCCAGGCCGGGCGCCTGGACCAGATGAGCGCCGCCATGGCGGCCGCCTGGGGAGCGGACGCCGACGTGCCGGAGAAGGGACGCAGTCGCCACAGGCTCGGGAAGGGCACGGGGGCCACCAGGTCGGGCTTTGGCCGGCTGGAATTCGGGCCGCAAGAGCTGTAGCTCGCGCGGTGGCCGTCCGCATCGACCGCTCCAACCGCCACGATCTCGGGGCCGTCTGCTGGGAAGGGAATGCTGCCACGCGTCGTCGTGTATTGCAAGCTTGCTCCCAGGGCAACGAGATGGAAGAGCGAAGCAGGTCCGCCCACGCGTCTTACGCGGACGCAATAGCTCCTGCTTGAAGCCGGCTTGAAGCGCGCCACAGCGCTGCACGGACCGGCGCTGTTCTGCGTGCCGGAGCGGGCCATTAGCTCATGGGAGTGTCCATCGACGACGCAAAGCTCAAAATGCGTGTCAGGAGAACAGCAGACTTCCACGGACACTTCGTCGCTGCTCCAGGGCATGAGCACATTCTCTTCATGGCCCGCCGTCCACTCATGCCAGCCGTCCGCGGCGGCGTGGAATTCGCCTAGCCAGTGTCGCTGCGCCGTGTTGCCGGCGCTCGCAAAGCATAGCATGTCGCCCTGGGCCAACAATTGTGACAGCGCGGCATGCACGGGCCCGCCTCCCTCGCCGTCGCTCCAACTCGGCATGATGAGCGAGCAGGAAATAATTCTCGCTCCCTGACTGCGTGCCCAGCGCACCGCTTCCAGAAACTGGCCGGGCTGATCGGCGTCCCAGTTGGCGAAGAGCAGCTCCGCGTCCGGCGCCA
Organism: Gemmataceae bacterium; assembly: GCA_035939715.1. Classification (GTDB taxonomy): domain Bacteria; phylum Planctomycetota; class Planctomycetia; order Gemmatales; family Gemmataceae; genus DASZFN01. The sequence continues at coordinate 12,290 of DASZFN010000258.1, forward strand.
GGGCATGCACGACCTCGGCGCAGAGAATGCCGTGCTGGCTGTTCCTGGCCTCGAGGTTCGCATCGGCGCGGAAAGAACGGACGGTCACGCGCGCCGGCAAGGCCTGCCCCAGGTGAGCTTGATAACCCCGGAAACCGGAATCGAGGATGACAATCTTAAGGCCCCGGCCGCGAAATCCCGCGGCATGCCAGGGCGTCACGCCGAGCTGGGCGAGATGCTGCAGGCGCTGGCGGAGCGGGTTGGCGTAGGCGACGCCGATGTCCGATTCCGGCGTGGTCTGTTCCAGGGGGCAACCACCCGCATTTTGCCCGGGCAACTCCCCGGCACACAGCCACGGACAGTAGAGAAGCCCGATACAAAGGGACGCGGCACCAGTCCGGATTGCGACAAGCTGCCTGCGAATGAGCCAGGGTGTTGGAAGCATGAGCAGCAATTCTGATGGATAAAAGGTGCGACATAAGAGAGAATCGTCCGCCGTCTTTTCGCCGGCAAGAGATTATAGGCGCACTTTGCCGGCGCTCGCTGAGGCAAGCTTGTCTAATTGTTCCACATGGAGCAATCAATCCGTCAAGCTGTACCGGTAAGGCAATTTCGAGCACGAGAGCAAAGCCTGCAACCCTCGACCTGCCGCTAGCCCATCTTGCCGGTGTGCATCTCGGCCAGCACTTGCTCGAAGGTGGGCCGGGGAAAGTTCGGCCGCAAACTTCGCCAGCGCGAACAATCCAGCGAAGTGTCGCGCGGCCGAGGTTCCTGGTCCCGCATGCTGTCACGGCTTGCCTCTGTGATGCGGGCATTTTCAATCCCCAGGTATTTGGCCAGGCGTTGGCCCATTTCGAGACGGCTCACGCGTTCCTGTCCGCCTACATGAATGATTCCGGCAAAATCAGCTCGGGTAAGATCAAGAAGCGCTCGCGCCGCCGTCACAAAGCTGAGAGGCGTGCGCCATTCGTCCTGGAACAAAAGGACCGGTTTCCCGGAGCGAAAACTGGCGATTTGCTCGTCGAAGAAATGCGGCCGGCCTGCCAGGCAAGGACCATAAAGCAGGCTCAGGCGGGCGACCACCTGGCCGGACGCTTCCAGAACGTATCCTTCCGCCTCGGCTTTCGAGCGGCCATAAATCGACAGCGAATTGGGAGAATCATTTTCTCCGTAGTTGCCGGTTGCTCCGTCAAACACCAGATCGGTCGATACAAACACCAGGCGTGCACTCGACTCGGCGGCAAGCTCGGCCAGGCGACGCGTAGCCTGGACATTGATGCGCTCGACCTGCGCCGGGTTGGACCGGCAGGCTGCAACGCTGGCCACGGCGGCGGCGTGAATGATGAAGGCTGGTTTGCAGACCCGGAAGGCGTGGGTCACCTGATCCTGGTCCACAAGATCAACTGGAATCAGAGGTACGCCGAAGCGATGGCCCCGGCTTACCCCGCTCCAGGCGGCTACGGCGAGGCCCTGTGCAACTGCTTCGCGCACCAGGTAAGAGCCCAGGTGACCACTCGCCCCTGTAACCAGCAGATCTGTCCCGTCGTGCATCTCAGGCGACCGCCTTGATTACTCCCATGGCTTGCAACTTGCGCTTCACAACCGCGTCGGCGCGGGAAATATAGCGGCGCAGCAAAGTCCAGGTGATCGCCAGCAACGCGCCATAAATAATAAGCAGCGGCCACAGGTTCAGAGGTGTGCCGCCGCTCAGCCAGCGCGGGAACTGTGCGCTGGGGCTAACCGCCTCGAGCAGGGGAATCTGCCAGTAGTAGCCGACCAGGTGGGCGGGCACCATCAGGATCATGGCCAGGCTGATGAACACGCCTCGGCCGTTGCGGCCGCCGACCGCCACGCACCACTGGTACAGACCTCCCAGCGCCAGCAGCAAGAGAATCGAGGCGCCTGTCACCCTCACGAGTACGGGTTGAAAAGTTTGTACCGTGGCGAAGCCTTGCTGCAACCCGAACGGCACCAGCACAAAGGCGCTCAGGCCCAGGATGCCGATCATGCAAAACGTGACGAGCGCCAGCCAGTTCTCCGAGCGCGCCCCGAGCCAGAGATCGAGCAACCGGGCCGATGGTCCACGCAAGCGCCAGATCCAACTATTCAGGCTCTCGCGCCAGGCTGTTACGTTATTCACCATGGCCAGGCTCATGAACAAATGGCCCAGGAAAAATGCCGCCGCGCGCGGGCCGACGGCCAGGCCAAACCCGGCCGGCTCAAAGAGCACCGCGCCCACAAGCAGATCAAATACCAGCAGCGTGAAATACGCGCTTGCCTTGCTGAAAGGCGGGTTCAGCGGATTGATGAGCCGGCGAACCATGACATGAAAGCACAGCCAGGCCAGCACCAGCTGCGACAGCGGCGTTACCAGCAAGAAGGGAATCTCGTAACCGAAGAAAGACAGGCCGAAGTGCCAGGGATCGCTTTCAAAAATCCCGTAAAGCGGCGCCACGGGAGTGATCAGACCCACGATGGCGGCTGACCAGGGCGTGCCCAGCAACCAGCGCGAGCTTGCCAGAAGTTGAATGCCAAACACCACGGCGAGCACGCCCCAACCGGCGTTGGGGGCGGAGCCGGTCCCCGATTTTCCCGCCGCTAACTCCAGCGGGTGCAAAAGACCGAGGCTGCCGACAAAGACCGTCGTCGTGGCCAGATTGACGTAGAGCAACACTAGCACCAGCAAGGAGACGCCCACCACGCCCAGCATCCAGCACCAGGCGGCGAGCGGCACGGTGGCAATGGCCAGCAAGTAGGCCAGCGACGGCTCGCCCAGCAGCTTGCCCAGCAAGATTTGCTGCGGGCTCAGCGAAGAGATGCGCTGGAAATCCAGCGTGCGGTTGGCGACCTCACTGCGAATAGAGGCGGCCGTGGAGCTGGCGGCGATGATGGCGGAGATAAAAAACTGCAACCCCATCAAGCAAAGCAAATAATTGCGCGGCCAGGGCCCCGGTATCCTGTCGCGGTAATGAAACAGCACAATGCCGCCGATCACCAGCGCCATGAGATAGATGGTGGTAATGTTAAAGATGCCGCCGCGCCGGTAGCGCACCCGGAAAGAGCTGACAATCAGCGGATTATTCCAGAAGTCCAGCTTCATGGTAAAACTACGACGTCCGATGCCCCGAAATCTTCATATAGATGTCTTCCAGGTTGTCCGTCTTCACGTTCAGTGCGACCAGGTCCACCTCATCGCGTACGATACGGCGGTGTAGCCCCGGCAAGGCCTCGCGGCCGGCGCTCCAGCGGCAGCGCACCTTGCCGTCGTCTGCATCCACATGCGTGACCGCTGCATGCGTTTTCAACAGCTCCAGCAATTTCGGCATACCCGAGCTAACTTCAATCTCCAGTCTCAGGGCCGGTTGCAGATCCCGCAAGATGTCCTCGACCCGGCCGCTGGCCAGGAGCCGGCCTTCCTCCATGATGCCGATGGACGTGCAAAAATCCGCCATCTCCGTGAGGATGTGGCTGGAGATGAGCACCGTCCGCCCCATGGCGTGAAGCTGCTTGAGCAGCTCGCGAAATTCCAGGCGGCCTGCCGGATCGAGGCCGGACGCCGGTTCATCCAGCAGCAGCACCTTGGGCTCATGAATTAGGGTCTTGGCAAAGCAAAGTCTCTGGCGCATGCCGCGCGACAGGGCTTTGATTTCCGCGTCCCGGCGAACTTCCAGGCTTACCAATTGCAGGACTTCGGCGACCAGCTTTTCGCGGCGGTGGCGCTCGATCCCATAGCAGCGCGCGAAATGGTCCAGGTACTCCCAGACGAGCATGTTCTCGTAGAGGCTGAAGAAATCCGACATGTAGCCGATCAGCGGATGCACACGCAACGGTTCCTTGAGCACATCGATGCCGGCTATGCGAACGTGGCCATAGGTCGGCTCCAGCAGCGTGGCCAGCACGCGGATCAAGGTGGTTTTGCCGGCGCCATTGGGCCCGATCAGGCCGTAGACCTCGCCCTCGGGAATTTCAAGGTGCAAATTCTCCAGGGCAATGGTCTTGTCATATTCCTGGCGGAGATGGTGGACTTCGATCATGGCTGGCGCGCACCTCCCGGTGGCGCGGTCGGTCCTGGCGAGGTGGGGCGCGGCATCTTGAAGCCCAGGCCAACCGGCACGCCGAGAATCTTGAATTTGAACCGGTTGCCGTCCGCCTGCAAGGTCAGCTTGAGCGGCCTGGAAACCGGAATACCGGCCAGGCGGGTGTCGCGGATCTCTCCCTGTCCTTCGCCGCTCGTCTTCGCTTTGCCGTCGAGGACCTGCAGAAGCAAGTCGGCCTTGCCAAACAGGCGGCCGCTGAGCACCCGCTCGGCGAACTGCGCGGTCAAGCCCCAGGTATGTGGAAGTTTTTGCACGTTGATGTTGCCGGCATCGATCAAAAAATGCATCCTGGACGGCTTGCCGTTGAAATCAAGCGTGGCCTCGGTCCTGAGTTCGCCTTCTGCAGCGGCCCCTGCCACGTTGTGTAAGTGTACGACCTTGTCAGCAATTAGGATATCACCGTGGGCCTGCTCGGCGTGCAAGTCGATGCGCCGAACGTGCACGGACGTGGCTGAGGGATTGAGCCTGATTTTATACTCCACATTCTCGCGCGCAAATTGTCCTCGCGGCGGACCTACCCACGGCTGGTGGAACACCTCAATAACCACGCCGGTGTCGCCTTCGCAATGCACTTCCCGCCACACCTTGGCTGGGACGAATGGCAACTTCTCGAGCATGGACTGCGTCAGGTGCATCGACTTTTGCGTGTCCAGGGAAAAGCTGGCAAACATGGTTTCCTTTTTCCACGTTCCACGCAACCGCCAGTTTCCCCAGTAAGGATCGGTTACCGTGCCCTTCAGGGAGACGGCTTTCCCATCGTCATCGAGCGCCGCATTGACGCCGCTGGCAACGAAGTCGGGACGGCCCAGCTGACAAAGTGTGACGGTGGCATTCTTGATTTGTGTTTTCGGCAGGCGCTCATGCCTCGGGCCGGCCGTGGGTAGACCGGTCAACAAATGGCCGGACTCATCCAGGCGAAGCGTAATCGCCACTCCTTCGAGTTCGAGCTGGCTGGGCAGAGCTGCGCCGCGAGAAAGGCTTGAGAGGGCAAGATCGGTCTCAATCTTGTCCACGGTCAGCCACGGCTGGTGCAACCCTTGCGGCTCCAGCTCGTAGACCTCAAGGCGATGCAAGGTGCTGCTCGACAGTCCGACATTCGCCTCGCCAAGCTTCACCGGCCCGCCGTAGGCAGACGCGATCCGCGCTTCCACGACTCCTGCCATGCGTTGCGGATTCAGAAGATAAGCGTAAAGCGCCCATAGCAAGGCAGGAATCAGGAGCAGGCCGACAAGGAGAATCTTCCGGGGAGAACAGCACAGCATATCTCGGCCTCGTGACTCCCCTTCACTGCCGTGGGTTTCCTGGCCAGGCGCAAGACGAAGTTGCAGAGGGGACCCATGCAAATTCTACAGCTAATTCGCTCGCACAGGGCAGGCTATTTTTTTGATCGGAATTTGACGCGCAGTTTAGCCGAAGTTTACGCGACGTTTAGCCGCGACCCGTTAGGGGAGCGCGGACGGGATCTTTGCCATCGCTTCAACGCGCTCCCCTGACGGGTCGCGGCTAAACGTCGGGTAAACGAGCGCGTGAATATTCGTGCGGTTAGCGAGCCATGGCGGGGACTCCGGCTTCGCGACGCAAGGCCTCGGCCTTGTCCGTCTTTTCCCACGTGAAGGTCGGCAACTCGCGCCCGAAATGGCCGTGGCGGGCGGTTTCCTTGTAGATCGGCCGGCGCAAGTTCAGCGTCTCGATAATGCCGCGCGGCGTCAGCTTGAAATGCTTGCGAATCAGCTCGGCAATCTGGTCGTCGGTCAAGCCCTTGCGCGCGGTATCGCGCGTGCTCACCCAGATGCTGAGCGGTTCGGGAAAGCCGATGGCGTAGGACAATTGCACCTCACACTCGCCCGCCAGGCCGGCCTTGACGACGTTCTTGGCAATGTACCGGGCCATGTAGGCCGCCGAGCGGTCTACCTTCGTGGGGTCCTTGCCGCTGAAAGCGCCGCCGCCGTGCCGGCCGCGGCCGCCGTAGGTGTCCACAATGATTTTGCGTCCGGTGAGGCCGCAGTCGCCGTGCGGACCGCCTTCCAGGAAGCAGCCGGTCGGATTGACGTGACAGCAGATCTCGTTTTCGTCCAGCGAATTCGGCGAAGTGCCGGGGATCAGCGCGACCAGGTCCCCCTTGATAAGATCCGGTCGCTCGGCCTGCAGGGTGGGACGGATTAATTTGTCAACAATGATGCGCCGGGCTTCATCCGAGAAATAGTCCTTGCCGCTCTTCTTGACCGCCACACTGTCGTCGTGCTGCGTGGAGAGAACTACCGTATGAATGCGGTGCGGCGTGCCGTCCGCCAGGTACTCCACCGTGACCTGGCTCTTGGCGTCGGGGCGAAGGAACTTCAGTTCGCCGTTCTTCCGCAGCCGCGCCTGGTTCTCCACAAGCCGGTGCGCCAGAAAGATCGGCAGCGGCATGAGCGGGTGCGTTTCCTCGCAGGCAAAGCCGAACATCATCCCTTGGTCGCCGGCGCCGCCGGTGTCCACGCCCATGGCAATATGCGGCGATTGCTTGTGCAGATGGCAGGCTACCTTGCACGTATCCGCGGCGAAGCCGATGGTTGGGTCCACATAGCCGATTTCCCGCACCGTGTCGCGGACCAGGCGCTCGACGATGGCTGGCGTCAAATCGGCCGTGGTCGTGACTTCTCCGGCAACGACGGCGAGGTCCGTGGTAACCAGCGTCTCGCAGGCGACCCGGCTCATGGGGTCCCTGTCCAGGCAGTAGTCCAGCACCGCATCGCTGATCTGGTCGGCCACCTTATCCGGATGGCCCATGGAAACCGATTCGCTGGTGAACAAGTACCGGTCCGTACTCACGGGATTTCCTCGACATGAGAAGGAGAGTCTGTCTTCATCGACCTCGCTATCAAGAGTCAGATTATAGGCTCAAACCGGCTGATGTGGCAACCCGAACAAGTTCGTGGGTTCGCGTCTATCGTAGAACGGAATTCATTCCGTTCAGCACCGGGCGCCCAGTTCTGAACGGAATGAATTCCGTTCTACGGTTAGCCGCCGTCACTGAACTCAACCTGCAGATGCACCAGGTCCGCCGCCGCGACCTCGAATTGTGCGGCATCACCGTCGATCGTAGCATCCGTGATGGCGTTTCCCTGGGCATCGAGCAAGACCGCCCGCTTGGGATCACGCACACAGTGAAATTCGGCGGGGCCGCCGTGGTTGTTGCATTCCAGCATGCGCGCCAGCACGGCGTCGCCGCCATTCGCCCCAGGGCGCAAATTGCTCAACAGCAGATTGGGAGCGTCCAGGTAGAAGAGCCAACCCGATGCCCCGATATGCGGCGGCCCCTTGGGCGTCGCAATCATGGGCATCGGCGTTGCCATGCCCAGGGCGGTTTGCATCGGGTAGTCGCGATCCAGCGCTAGTCCAATCTCAAACGCAATACCGGTTTCATGTTGGGGCACCAGGATCACATCCAGCATGCGTCCGCCATGCCGCTGATGAAAGGGCAAGCCGCCGGGAAGGAGAACCGTGCTAAGCTTGCCGCTGCGCAGCTCCAGGTAATCCGGAGTTTCCGGGCGCGTGTGGCTGGTGATGTAGCCCAGGCCGTTGACGCCGCGCAGCAGCACCGCGCGCTCGTCGCGCCAGGCGAAACGGGCTCCATAATAAGCGTGCCAGCCGTAGCCCTGCGCTTGATGCTGGGGGTAGATTTCGATGCGCATCTCCAGGACGGGTCTTCCCAACCAGGCCCGAAAACGCTGCCGGAATAGCGCCAGCACCTCTTCGTGTTCGTTCAGCAATGCGCCTTCGCTAATAATCTCGCCGAGCGCAGGCCCGGTGGAGGTTGCCTTCGCCTCCTTGATCCGCATGACGCTTCCCGGATTGAACACGAGTTGCTGACCGATGCGGTTGGTGCCCGTGCGATGGTCACGCAAGGCACGCAAGCCGCCGGTGCTCAGGTCCACCTCCGCCTCAAAGAACTCATTGCGGACAGTTTTGTTATCGGCGAGGCGCATCCGGGAGGCAGGCGGCGGGCCAGCCGCGCCGTGGCGCGGAATCCAGGCGAAGCCTAGCGCAGGCACTTCTACCACCAGCCGCGCCCGGTCGCCATCCGCCTGAAATGTCTTGAGCGGACCGCCTATCGGCAACACGCCGTCAATCCCTTCAAGCTCCAGGGCCACGCGCCGTGTGAAGCTGCACGGGTTCAGGAGCAGAAATCCCGGTGTATCGGCCGCAGCCCGCGCCTGCAGCCGGTTGGCCAGGCTTTGTGCCACCTCTTGCTCGATCCTGGCCAGGTCGCCCTCAGGAACAGTCCCGGTCTGCTCAAAGGCATCCTCCAACGCCGACAACGGCTCGTTCAGCCGCAAGGGATCATTCTTCCCTGCCAGGCCGCGATTCAGCGCCGCCAGCGTCCACGCCGTGTCCATACGCCGTCGGCCGCGCAAGAGGCGCGCGAACCAGCTTACGGGTTGCGGCAACTGGGCATTGATGCGCTCGCTCAGGTAATCGCCGTGGAATTCGTCGGCCGTCGGGGCCGAGGCATACTCTCCCGCGATGACTTCATTGAGATAGCGCGACAGCGTGGTCCACTGGCCCAGCACATGGCCAAAGCGCGATAACTCCAGAAGGTCGTCGTACCAGGGGCCGGCGGTTCCCTTGGAGTGCAACAAAGCAAGCGTGGCGGAGTGATCGTCGGCAATAGTCTTGTGCAGGTAGTGGCCCCAGTGGAAGAAGGTTTGCGGTGCCTCTGCGGGGTGCGGCATGCGTGTGAACGCTTCCACTTGCTTGCCGTCCGGCGATGGCCAGCTCACCACAGTCGCCCGGTATGTTGGCAGCACCGCTTCGTCGAACGCCAGGTGGATTGCCCGGCGGATGCCGACGCTATCGAGGAGCATCGGCAACTGCGCGTGCGCGGCAAAGCGCTTGCGGCCGAACACGCGGACCTCTTCGCCGAGCAGCCGTTTGTAGACGGCCTGGCCCTTGAGCAAGTTCCATAACTGCGACTCGACCGGCAGCAGGGCATCCTCGCGCTCGACATACGGGCCGCCACAGACCTCCAGCAGTTCGGTTTGCAGCCGTTCCCGCATGTGCGCGAGCAAGTCCGGTTGCTCCTGTGCAAGTTTCTCCAGGAGCGCGGCCGGCGCCAGCAGGTTCAACGGTATGCTTTTATCGAAGGCACTGGGCAATCGTTCGCCGATCCGGGATTCGTCGAGAATGCAAAGGTCGATGAGATAAATACTCACCGGATAGAGCACTTCCCGCGCCGACAGCAGCCGATCTGCGGCCAACTGGAGATGCCGGCGAAAGGCCTCACCGTCCGGGTCGCGTAGAGCGGCGACGGCGTCCTGCAGATTCTGCCAGAAATCGTTGGTAGAAAGCAGGTTCTCGTGCTCCATCGCCTCGCACAAGGTTTCGATGGTCCGATGCCCGAAGCCGATCGCAAAGAAGGCGGCGGCCTTTTCCGGCTCGATATCCAGAAGCACGGCGGAGTCAGCCCAATCCGCCGAAGCGCGTATAGCCTCCTTCAGGTTCGCCAGCGTCGTCTCGCGCTCCGAAGTCGCGTGAAAAGCGATCGCCCCGGCCTCCCGGACACGCTGCTCCCACTCATCGGGCAACACCAGGGGCGGCGTTTCTGGCAGCGCGTAAATATGTCCCCGAGTAGGCTGCTCGTGGTCGTAAGGCGAGGCCACGCGCGGCGGACCGCTCGCCCCGAGAACTGCGGCGGGATGCCATAACGCCGTGATGCCGTTCAGGAAACAGGCGCAGTCGGCATCGCCGAGCATCAGGGCGTTTTGGGCAGGGACACGATAGGGACTGAGAAGAAGCAGTTCGCGCGCGCTCATGATCTGAGTTTATGATATAAGGACTTCAGGGAAGCGAGTGCCCTTGCGGAGTGTCCACCATGGCGGCGCGCGACGAAACCGTCGAGACTGTCCTCATCGTCGATGACGAGGAGCCGGTCCGAAAGACGTTCCAGGAATGGCTGGAAAGCTTGGGCTCCGGCTGCCGGATCTTGACCGCGGCCGACGCGGAGGCCGCCCTGGTGCTGGCCAATCAGCATACCATCGACCTGGCGATTCTCGACTGGAACCTCGGCGCCGGCAACGACGGCCTGCGCCTCCTGGAGGACCTCTATCTTTTCAATGCCGACGTCGTCGCCATCATGATCACGGGCTTCGCCCAGCAGGCGACGCCCCTCGATGCCATGCGCATGGGCGTGCGCGATTACCTGGACAAGAACCAGGACCTCGACCGCAACAGCTTTCTTGCCGCCGTCAACAACCAGCTCGAGCGCATTCGGCCGCTGAAACGGGAACGGCGCCTGCACGCCAGTCTTGTGACGTTTCGCGAGGCCGTGGAGAAGGTCTTGCCGCTGGTCCAGTCCGCCGCCGCGTTTAATGATCCCGTGCCGTTGCCTCAGGCAATTCGTAGTCTCATCCGTTTTCTGGCGCGTCTCACCGGCGCGGCAGACGGCGTCCTGCTGGTGCGCAGGTACCATGCAGAGCAAGAACCAGCCGAAATCTGTCGCGCCTACGACGCCGGCGGCGCCAAATTGGACTCCGAGCTGGCGCCGTTTGCCCGCTCCATTGCCGCCACGGTTCTCAGCCTTCAGGAACCGCACGCCATAAATAACCTGGGCCAGTCGGTCAAGCAAGGCGCTGTTGAGTTACAGCCGTTCGAACGCGGCAAGCAAGCGCTGCTCGCCATGCCGATGGCGGTCGCCCCAGGCGTACAGGCGGTGCTGGAACTGTTTGACAAGAAAGGCGGCTTTACGGCTGAAGATCAAAGGCTCGTGTCCGCGGCTGCCGATTTTGGAACGGAGCTGTTGCGGCAGGCGCTGACCGAGCGGCAAACCCACCAGCTTCTCTTCCAGGCCGTTGAAGCCGCGCTCGGCGCCAGCGCGCACGTGGCCGAATCCTTGCGCGGCAGTGCCAGCGAGCGCCAGAAGCAACCGCCGCCGGCGCCGGTGATGGACCAACTGCGCAAAAGCTTGAACGCCAACCTCGGCGCCGCCATCGACTCCACAGACACGCTCCGGCTGGCGGAGGCCGTTCGGGTCCTGGCCGTGCGGCATGGGCCGGCTGCCATTCAGCACTGCATCCAGCTCGTGGAGAGCCTGCGCGGCTTGCTCGACACGCTAACCGGTGCAGGGGAGACTCGGCCGTGAGCTTTCCGGCGCCGCACAATCCCCCCGACGTCTTTGAACAGATCTTCGCGCTCCTGACTCCGGAGCGCGTGCTGCGCGACCCGCGCGCCACGGGAGAAGGAATCAAGCTGTGCCTGATTGACAGCGGCGTGGAACAGGCAACCCTGGTGGAGCGCTTTCGCCAACGCGGCCTGGAGATCCAGCCGATTGCAGGCGGCATCTTCACGGCCGAGCGCGCCGAACCACTCCCCTACCGGGGGCACCAAAGCACGCCGCACGGCACCACCGTCGCCGACATCATCCTTACGCTGGCGCCGCGTGTCCGGCTCTACTCGGCAGACATTCTCGGACCGCAAGGGACCTGCGAAGTGGACGTGGTCATGCGCGCCCTGCACTGGGCCATCGACGTGTGGAAGTGCAAGATCATCAACCTGTCGCTCGGCGTGCCGGAGCATCGGCTGCAGCAGGTGCAGCGGCGCTATCAATTCTTGCGTGCCATTGAAGAAGGCTACTACAAAGATGTCCTGATCTTCGCTGCCGCGCACAATGAGCATCCGCTCACGCACAGCTACCCGGCCATGTTTGCGCCGTCCTTGGTTTCCGTCGATAAGAATATTTTCGCCGATCCCCTGGAGTTCGCCTACAACCTGCGCGAGCAGATCGAATTTCAAGCGCATGGCCGCGGTAACCTGGGGCCGTTTGCCAACGAGCCGGCAACCAGCTGGGCCGCCCCGCATCTGGCCGGAATTGCCGCACGCATCCTTTCGTTGCGCCCGGATTTGAAGCCTTTTGAGCTTAAGACGATTCTCTACTGGCTAAGCAAGCATTTCCAAAGGTAGTGGGTGTGTTCTGACTGGTGAATCCGTGGACGGCTTGAGTTGTTCTCTACGTATTTGCTTGATAAGCAGAACTGCCAGTTGTCAGCCCTTCCCTTGACCCGTTGCTCGGCTACGGAGAGAATGTCGGGAGGACATGGCGGGTGCGATTTCGGGAGGGCACGGATGCCATCGATCGCCTTGCAGAATTGGTCGACTGGACGCGCAGCGGCGCTCGATGAGATTGAACATGCTCATCGATCCGTTGGAGGTACCGGACCCGGGCGACGTTATTTGACGCAGCACATAAACCAGGCCTACGCGGTTCTGCTGTCGTCGGAGTTTCAAGGGTTCTGTCGTGACCTTCACGACGAGTGTACGGGTTACCTGGTGGCTCCTGTCGCTTCTGCGGTGCTGTTGGCGACCTACCGAAGCAACTTGCTTTTCGGCCGCAAACTGGATACGGGGAACGCCAATGCCGGCAACATTGGCGCCGATTTCAATCGCTTCGGGATAGCGTTCTGGCCGGCCGTGGACGCCGATTCGCCCAGAAGCGCCGCACGCCGGCTGGCGCTGGAAGCACTGAACCGCTGGCGCAACGCCATCGCACACAGCGCCTTCACGCCCGACATGTATAAAGGAAGACATCCTTCCTTGCATTTGGTGGAGGTCCAGGAGTGGCGGAAAGCTTGTGACGGCCTGGCCCGATCTTTTGATAATGTTCTGCGCGCACACCTGCATTCTGCCACTGGCGTCGCGCCCTGGTAATAGCGAGTTTCCCATGGACCCTTCGGTGAAGAATCCACAAGCGGCGCAGCATCCCGGCCCCTTTTCCGAAGGCGACCGCGTGCGCTTACTTTGGGGCGTCACCCCCGTCGACGGCATCATCGTTGAAGACCGTGGCAACCTCGGCGTTGGCGGCAGACGCTTGTACCGCGTCCGCGTCCAACTCGATGACATCACCGAACCGATAGAAACTTCTCTACCGGCCGACGATTTGAAGCTGCTGGCCAAGGCGCCGACAAGGTCGCGCAATGGGCGGCGGGGGAATAGTGAATAACATCTTTGATTTTCCTCCAGTGAGTGTCGGGGCTTTGAGACGCAATGAAGATCTCGAATGAAGCAATGAAGGCGGCCTATGACGTGGCAAAACGTGTTCGCGATGGCACGCTGAGTAGGGCCGCCGGAATTGAGGAATTGCAGCAGCGGTTCGCTCTCAATCGTGGTTCGGCGGGGGATACCATCAGCAATATCGGATACATGCTCGAAGGCAAACGTTACGTGCGAAACAAACAATGCGTTTGCAAGAGGACTCCTAAAACCACACAAAAGCAAGAGTTCTGTACCCTCTTCCAGATAGGCTATTAGACCCCAAACGAAGTTTGTGGCAAAGGGTTAACCAGTGATAGAACGTCTGCGCGCGCGTAACGAGTGGAAATTCTTCGCCGTGCTGCCGAAGGCGGACCGCCTCCTCGCAGTGGTGTGGTGGATCGTCCTGGTGCTGCGGGGCGTACTGCCGGCCGTTTTCGCTATTGCCATGGGCATCCTCGTTGCCGCCGTGCAGCGCGGCAGCGGCCTCGCCGAGGGGCTCGCTTTTGTCGGCACCGTCTTCATCCTGCTCCAGGTCCTCACGCCGATCCACCAGGCGGTTGGCGCCAATCTCGGCGACCGCACCGCCGCCTGGCTCTACGACCGGCTGACGGACGCGTGCGTCCGCCCGCCGGGGCTTGGGCATCTGGAGGATCCGAAGCTCACCAACGACCTCACCGTGGCGAGAGATTTCGACCTGGGCATGACCGGCCCACCGCTGTTCATCTCGATGGACTTCATCGCCGGCGGCCTGGTCGAGATGCTGGGCGGATTGGCATCCGCCGTCGTCCTGGCCGCCTATGCATGGTGGGCGCCGCTCGTGCTGGGCGGCGCGTGGTTGGCGACGCATTGGCTCCTGCGTGAGAGCTCGATCTGGCACGACCGCAACACGGATGAGGTGCGCGGCGCGCAGCGCGATGCTGACTACGCCTACCGGCTGGCCGTCGACGCGCCTGCCAGCAAGGAGCTGCGCCTGTTTGGACTGGCCGGATGGACGATCGACCGTTTCGTCCAGCGCCGCACCCGTCTGCACGCGCTGCAGTATGAAGCGACGCGGCTGCGCGAGCGGCCGCTGCTGTGGAGCATGCTGCTCGTGATCGGCGCCAATGTCGTCGTGTTCTGGTCGCTCGCCAGCGCCGCGGTGAACGGCAGCCTGAATCTCGGCGAGGTGGTTATGTTCGCCCAGAGCGCCGTCGGCACATCGATGATCGCCTTTGGCGGGCTCAATTGGGCGCTCGACGGCGCCGCGGCGCCCGTTGCTGCCGTGCTGCGTCTTGAGCCGGCCATGGAGCCCGCCGGAGCCCTGCCCTCCGGCAAGCGTGCCGCTACCGGCATGCCCGCGCGCGCGATCCGCTTTCACGATCTCACCTTCGCCTACCCAGGCGGCGGGCCCGTGCTGGAGGGCTTCGACCTGACGATCCCTGCCGGCTCGTCTCTGGCCATCGTCGGCCAGAACGGCGCCGGTAAGACGACGTTGGCCAAGTTGCTGTGCCGGTTGTATGACCCGCAAGCGGGCGCCATCGAGATCGACGGCGTCGATGTGCGCGACTTCGACATCGCCTCCTGGAGGTCGCGCCTGACCGCCGTGTTCCAGGATTTCACGCGCTTCGAGCTGCCGCTCCGCGACAACGTCGCGCCGGCAGGCGCGCCTGACACTGCGGTGCGCGCGGCGCTCGAGTCGGCCGGCGCGGCCAATCTCGCCGGTCTCGACACCGTGCTGGCGAAGGGCTACGAAGGCGGCACAGACCTCTCGGGCGGACAGTGGCAGCGGGTCGCCCTGGCACGCGCCCTGTGTGCGGTAAAGCTGGGCGCCGGCGTCGTGCTGCTGGATGAACCGACTGCGCAGCTCGACGTGCGCGGCGAGGCAGAGGTCTTCGATCGCGTGCTGGCAGCCAGCCGTCACTGCACGAACATCCTGATCTCGCATCGGTTTTCTACGGTGCGCCATGCCAACCGTATCTGCGTGCTCGAACACGGCAAGGTTATCGAGCTTGGCACGCACGACGAGCTAATGGCAAAAGACGGTCGCTACCGCACCATGTTCGACCTTCAGGCGCAGCGCTTTGCCGCCAGCGAGGACGAGGAGGGCAAGACCTATGACGTCCTCGCCTAGGAGTTCGCGGGCTGCGGTGCGCGACGACTTGCCGCCGGCTCTGTCGTCCATGTGGCGGCTGTGCAAGCTCGGCTATCGCCACGAACCTGGCCTGCTGCTGGCCGCGTTCTTTCTCGCCCTGCTGGCCGCGCTCCCCGACGCGCTGCTGGCGCTCTGGTTCAAGCTGCTTGGCGAAGGGCTGCTCGAGGGCAAGCGCGGCCTGGTGTACACAGCGGCGGTCGCGCTCGGCGTTTCCGCCGCCGCCACCTGGTTCCTGCGTACGGTCAGCACCCGCGTGCAGCGCGGCTTCCGCGACAAGGTCACGATCGCCCTGGAGTCGCACGTCGCCCGGCTCCAGGCATCGGTGGCGACCATCGCTCACCAGGAACGCCCCGACTACCTCAACCGGCTCTCGGTGCTG
>DASZFN010000259.1:0-6131 GCA_035939715.1 Gemmataceae bacterium
GCGCGACACGACCGCGACCCTGAATCCCGGCTCATCTCCCGGCTCGTGTTTCAGCCGGCCGTGGAGCTGCGGCAAGGATTAACGCTAGGGAGCCGGGAAACCAGGCAAGCACAATTCTCATTTTCCCTAAGTCAATTCAGCAAAGAAGATTAGAGGGCAGTTCCGCTCCCGCCGAAACGGGCCTGCACGCTGGAGTTTCGCTCGGAAACACAGGATCTGCGCCGTTCTATATTTGACACGACCCGCCCAGATACTATTTTTCCAATAACGGGGTGGATGCAGCACAGGGCCTCGGAAACCTTGTGCAACCCAGTCTAACGAAGGTGCCCGACGCGCTGAGCCGGCAGGCCCCCTGTCTAGAGCGCCGTCTGCCACCGCACGAAGCGAAAGGTGTCCGTGTCATGTATCCACTCGTCATGAGCTACCCGACTCTGGCTGTTTCCGCCATCTACTGCATCTGGAACACCTATCTCCGCTTGCGCGTCAAGCAGGAGCAGACGCTGCGCCAGCGCGTGGCCTTCATGCTCTGGGTCATGGTCAATCCGCTTGAATAAACTTATGCCGCGTGCCCTTGCTCCGGCGACCGCCTGGGTAAGGGCACGTTGCCGAAACCTTCGCCACAGTCCCAAGCTACGATTCTGTTAATCCTTGTCGTCCGCTGCCGCGCCTCCGTTGTCTGCGCCTG
Organism: Gemmataceae bacterium; assembly: GCA_035939715.1. Classification (GTDB taxonomy): domain Bacteria; phylum Planctomycetota; class Planctomycetia; order Gemmatales; family Gemmataceae; genus DASZFN01. Next base: position 686 of record DASZFN010000259.1, read on the forward strand.
CGCCGTGTGCTAAAAAGCAGCAGCATGCGAGTAGTTCAGAACAGACAAAAGGAGACTCAAGGTGAAGCCCATTTTGCTGTCCCTGGCGACGGTCGCGGTGTTTGCGCTCGGCTGTGGACAAGATGAACAGCCCAGCTCGGCGAAGGGAACGACTTTAAAGACGGAACCTGCCAGGGCAAGCACCGGCAAGGATCCTATTGTGCTCATGGAGACATCGCTCGGCGACATCAAGATCGAGCTGTTCCCTGACAAGGCGCCGATCACGGTTGAGAACTTTTTGAACTATGCGAATGACAAGCATTACAATGGCACGATTTTTCACCGGGTGATTCCCGGGTTCATGGCCCAGGGAGGCGGCTATGAGCCGGGGATGAGAGAAAAGCCGACGCGGCAGCCGATCAAGAATGAATCTTACAATGGCGAACTGAACAAGCGCGGCACGCTGGCCATGGCTCGAAGGCTCCAGACTCCGCCACGTCGCAATTTTTTATCAATGTTGCGGATAACGGTTTTCTGAACAGGGCCCAGGCTCGCGATGGCGTCGGCTATTGCGTGTTTGGACGCGTGATCGAAGGGATGGACGTGGTGGACAGGATGGTCGCCGTCCCCAAGCTTCCTCAGGGCGATCACGTGCCCGCAAAAGACATTATCATCAAATCCGCCAGGGTCATCAAAAGCGAAGAAAAATAGCCGGGATGAAACAAGAAGACCCACAACTTTGTGGGTCTTTTGTGTTCGCAGATAGAGTCCTTACTGCGGCGCCGGTTCAATCGTCGCCGACATCGACCCTTTGCAGCGCGGGATCAAGGGATCTGCACCAAACGCATGGATCTGGTCGCGCTTGAGTTCGGCTACCTCAAGAGCCGTAGTCAGCACGATGACACGGCCGCTGGTGTCCACTTCCTTGGCGAGCTGAAAGCCTTTCTCGGGCGGATGGCCGAATAGCTCCTGGAGCATGCGGATGACGTACTCGTAGCTGTGGTCGTCGTCGTTCAGCAGGATGACATGGTAGGGCGGCTGGCGTTTGACCTTGTTCTCTTCCTTCTCCTTGAGCCGCCGGGATTTCTTGGGAAGGGTGATGGTATCGCTCATCTTCCTTGTCCTTCGTACTCGAATCCATGTTGGCGAGCAGTGTAGTCATCACGCTCGGCGTGATGGCGTTCTTCATCGCGCGGAGCGTGATGACTACACTGCCGAATCTCGCACGGGCATATGGCCCTTTGGCTTGCCTCTTTCAGTTTAGCATGCCGGGGGCTGGGATTGGGAGAACATTTCCAGGCTAGCCAACGGAAAGCACTTCAGGCCATCCTGCCGAACGACACAAGCGTGATGTCATCGTACTGGCTGTGGCCGGCGGCATGCTGCTCCACGGCCTTCACGACGCGCTCGCCAAGGGATTGCGGGCTGTACGGGCCGCCGCTGCGGATACTGCTATAGATGCCTGCCACCCGAAACTGCTGGTTCTGCGAGTTCAGCGCGTCGGGCACGCCGTCGGTGAACAGGAGCACGCTGTCGCCGAGCTGGAGTTCGATCTGGCAGGAGCCGTAGGACGGCGCCTCTTCGACGCCCAGCGGCACTCCCGCCTGCGCATTGGCGATGGCCTCGCCGAGCGTGTTGCCGGCGCGGCGATACAGGAGAGGCGTGCAGTGGCCGGCGTTCACCAGCGTCACGGCGTGCCGGGACGCGTCCAGGATGGCGACGGCAAAGGTGATCCAGCGGTCGGTCCGCCGCAGATTGCTGTAGAGCATGCCGTTTAGCTTGCGGATAGCCGCCGCCGGATCGGCTTCGGTCAACAGGCAGGAGCGCACGTCCGCGGACAGTTTGGCCATGAGGATGGCGGCCGGCACGCTCTTGCCGGCCACGTCGCCCAGCGTAATCGCCAGGCGTTGCTGCGCGAGCGGAATGAAATCGAAATAGTCGCCGCCCACTTCGAGAGCCGAGGCATAGTGATTGTAGAACTGGTAGCCGGGCAGTTCCGGCGGCCGCTCCGGCAAAATGCTGCGCTGCACCTGGGCCGCCAATTCCAGATCGCGCTCGATCTGCTCGCGTTTCTGCATTTCCTGGTAGACCAGCGCATTCTGCAGCGCATAGGACGCCTGGTTGGCCAGGCCGACCAGCAGCTTCAGATCGTGCACGGTGAATTTCTTGCCCTGCTCGCGCGTATCGAGCTGGATGGCGCCGAACGGCTGGCTGGCGGCGGAAAAGAAGGGCGTGCACATGACCGAGCGCATGTTGTACTCGGCGCCGCTGCCGTCGGAGGTGCGCGCGGCCGGCATATCCTCGCTGAGATAAGCCTGCTGCGTGGCCAGGCAATCGCGGACGATGCTGCGGCTGAAACGAGCGTTTTGTTCGCCGCCGCCGGCGCGGACACGCGTGACCTCCTTGCTCAGGCTGCCGGTCGCCTGGTCCTGGAGAATCAGGAAACAGCGCTCCGCTTGCTTGAAGAGGTCGAAGACGTGGTCGGCAATTTTCGGCAGCAGCTGGTCGAGCTCCAGCGTGGTGCCGAGGCGGTTGCTGAAATCCAGGATGATGCGCAGGTTCTCCTCGGGCTGGATCTCGAGCACCTTCTGCCCATGCGTGGCGATGGCGGTCAGCGTCGAGGAACTTTCCGCATCTTCGCTTTCCGCTTCCGGTCCCGGCGTGGCGATTTCGTAAGAGACGGTTGCCGAAAGCGGGGCGTCCTGAAACACGGCCTCGAAATCGCAGATGCGAATGCGGTCATTGCGCTTGAGGAGGACGCGCGTGTGGATGGCCTGGTTGTTGACCGCGGTGCCGTTGCGGCTGAGCATATCCTCGATGAACCACTTGTCCTGCACGCGCAGCAGCCGCGCGTGCTGCCGGCTGATCGACGGCGACGGGATGGGGATGTCGCAATCGGGGCTGCGGCCGAGGATAATCGTGTCCTTGTCGAGTCCGAGGCGGTGGCCGGGATTGGCTCCTCTGCGAATCAAGAGATGCGCCATGCGACCACCCCCGCCGCTAAATGACCGTGCGCTGTCTTACAGCATACCAACCCGAAACGTAAGCGAGGGGCCTCGCTCACGCTTCGGGTTAGTATGTTACCGAAGCATAGCAAAGGTCCTGTCCCCTTTTTCAATGGGCTGCTAGCTCGCGTTGCGGCCGAAGCAGACCAGCGTAATATCATCGTGCTGGCTGCGGCCGGCGGCGTGCTGCTTCACGATCTTGACGATGCGCTCTACCAGCGCCCTGGGAGAACGAACGCCCTCTTGCAAAGCCGTGTAAACCGCCTTCAGGTGGATCTGGTTATTCTGTTTGTCCATGGCATCCGTGATGCCGTCGCTAAACAGCAGCACACTGTCGCCCGGCTCCAGTTGCACCTGGCTGGCCTCAAAAGTCGAACCCTCATAAATCCCGAGCGGCAACCCGGTGCGTTCCCTGGTCGTGACATCCTCCGGGGCGGTGGCGTTTCGCCGAATGAGCAGCGGCGAAGGATGGCCGGCATTAACCACGGTTATGTTGTGGGCTATGGGATCGAGGAGGACTGCGGCCAGGGTTACGAAACGATCCATGTGGCTGGTGTGCGGATAGAGCAAATCGTTCAGGGCGCGGATGGCCCGGGCTGGATCGGCTTCACCGGAAAGGCAAAAACGCGTATCGGAGGACAGTTTGGCCATGAGCAGAGCCGCCGGCATGCCCTTGCCCGCCACGTCGCCCAGGGTAACGGCCAGGCGCGGATGCTGGGGCGAAAGCTGCACGAAGCCATAGTAATCGCCGCCCACTTCCTGAGCCGGCTCGTAAAGCGCGAATAATTCATAGCCAGCGACTTCCGGCAACTTCTGTGGCAGAAAGCTTAGCTGAATCTGGTGGGCGACTTCCAGATCGCGCTTCAGACGCTCGCGCGCCAGCGAGGCCTCGTGCAACAAGGCGTTTTCCATGGCCACGGAAACTTGATCGGCGACCGCCATGAGCAGGTTCAGATCGTCCTGCGTGAATTTCTTGCTCCGGTCCTGAGTATCCAGCTGAATGACGCCGAAGACCTTGCCATCCTGGTACCACAACGGCGCGCACATGACCGAGCGGATGCGAAAATCGGCGATGCTTTGCGCCATGTTGAAGCGTTTGTCCTGGCCGGCGTCGTCGCTCAGAAAGGCTTCGCCTTTTTTGCAGCACTCGCGGACAATCGAGCGGCTGTAACTGGCGCTCGATTCGTCCTGGGGCCGGCGGGTCTTGATGACGCGCGGGATCAGGCGGTCCACGGTTTTTTCGCGCTCGATCACTTCCTCGCGCATGATGATGAAGCCGCGATCCGCCTGCTTGAAGATCTGAAAGAGGTTGTCCATGATCTTCGGCAGCAGGTCGTTCATCTCGAGGCTTTTGCGCAAACTCCGGCTGATGTCGAGAATGACGCGGAGCCTTTCGGCCGGCTGCGATTCCAGAAAGACGTGGCTGGTGTTGCTGACGGAAGCTTCGTAGGTCGAAAAATCTTCCGTTTCCTCAATGGTCTGCTCCGGCGTCAGCTCGGCCCAGAGCGGCGGTTTGGCGGCTGGCGGCGTTTCGTGAAAACTGTACAGGAAATCGCAGATGCGGATCTTGTCGTTGTCCTTCAGCTCCTGCCGGGCCGTCACCTGCTGGTTGTTCAGGAAGGTGCCGTTGCGGCTGCCCATGTCTTCCAGAAAAAACTTGGCCTGCTGCCGCAGAATACAGGCATGCTCGCGGCTGACGGCGAAGTCGTTGGCCGGAAAGACCACGTCGCAGCTGGCGTTCCGGCCCAGTACGATCCGCTCCTTCTCCAGCGTGATGCTCTGCTTGGCGTTCTGGCCCTTGAGGACGAGCAAATAAGCCATGACTTGACCTCGAGCGCCACACAAACCTGCGGCGCCTGGAACCTGAAGCAGAATATCCGGATGATTGCAGTCAGCCAATTTTAACGGGCTGAGGCGCGACTTTCAAGAAAACGATCCGCCTGCCAGGAGGGAAAGTGCACATTCGTCAATGGTTCCGAGTTTGCAATTGACCGGCAGCGCATGGCAGACGTATAGTCTTGATAATCGTTCGCCGCGAAACCTACTCGCTCCGAGGGCATACTCAGTGCCAAGTAAAAACGATCGGGAAGAGCGTCAGGTCGTAGGATTTGTGGGTCTGGGGCTGGATAACAAGGATGGACACCGGCGGCTGACCCGAAGTGAGCACTTCGTTTTGATCGGCGGTTCCGAGGAAACGCACGAGCGCATGCAAGACACGGCCATTCGCTTCGGGGAAAATCTGCGCCGGCGCGGCAAAAAACTGCAAGAGACGCCGGTTGAGGAAGTCATCGAAATCTTCCACGAAGCAAAGGAAGAATAATCCTGGTTCCCAGGCTCTGCCTGGGAACCCACTGCCGGCGAGGCTCCGCCTCGCGAGGCAGAGCCTCGGGTCCACCCGGTTCCCAGGCAGAGCCTGGGAACCAGAACTTCGGCAAGATCATCCTCCATTCGTGCGAATAATC
>DASZFN010000260.1:0-3596 GCA_035939715.1 Gemmataceae bacterium
TTCCGCTTTCCAACCGGCCGGGAGCTTGCCGGCGTCTTCCCTGGCAAAATGCAACGTGCGCACTTTATCCTCCGCGGCCAACGCCAAACCGGCTATGACCAGGAATGCACCTACAGAAGTCCATCGCATGGTGTGTCCCCCTTCTGAGGAATTCAGCAACAAAGAGAGCTAGCAGCCTGTTGAAAAAGGTGTCTGGAACCTTGCGGGTAGAATAAATCTCCGGGGTTTCGCAGGCTATGAGGGTTCCAGACACCTTTTTCAACAGGCTGCTAGCCGCGACCCGCCAGGGGAGCGCGCTGGAGCAATGGCAAACGATTCCGTCCGCGCTCCCCTGGCGGGTCGCGGCTAAACGGCGTAAACCAGCATACGCGCTTACTTAATCTGATACACGCGAATCTCGGGACCTTCCTGGCCTGCCTGGCGCGGCACGCCCAGGTAGATCCGGCTCGTCTCCGGATCGAAACAGCAGGTCTTGGCATCCTTGACGGTGGCGACCTTGTCCAGCATCTCGTAGTGATCCGCATCGACTTGCCGTATCACGGCGATGAAACCCTCGCCGCACGACGCGTAGATGCGTTTCCGCTTGGCGTCGTAAAACACATCATCCACGTCCTTGGGGATGTCCACGCCGGCAATCTCCTTGCCCGAGTTGCGGTCCAGGACGACCACCATCGGCTTGTTGCGGCAGGCGACGATGATGCGCTGATTGGCTTCGTCCAGCGCCAGCGGATGGGCGGCGCCGGCCATCTTGATCGGGTAGCGTTGCAGAACGGCGTTCTTGTCGGTGTCGATTTCCACCACTTCACAAGGACTGGGCATGGACAGATAGAGGCGCGGCCGGCTGCTGTCCACTTCAAATCCCTCGGCGGATCCCGGTAAATCGATATCCGCCTTCTGCTCCAGCGTTTGTCCGTCAATGACGCCCAGGGCTTTTTCCGCGTGCGCTACGTAGACCATATGCGTGCGCGGGTCATAGCGGACATTGTCGGCGTCGTCCGCGTACTTGATGGTGCCGACCAGCTTGTAGTCCTTGCCATCGAAAACGTTGCAGAAGCCGCCCGTGCCGAGCCCCGCGTAGAGCCGGTTGAGGTCCGCCGCATAGGCCAGCCCCTGCACGCCGCTTTGACTCTTGATCTGATGCACAGGCTTGCCCGTTTTCAAGTCCACCACGTCGATCGTGTTGTTGACCTTGTTCGCCAGAAAGAGCCGTTCGCCCTTGGAGTCGACGATCAGGTGGTCCAGCTTGCCGGGCTTCCCCTTGAGCGGGATCGTTTGCACGAGTTCGAGCACGGCCTGGTCGGCGGCAGGCGCCAACAGGGCGCCGGCCAGAAGAAGAGCTGCCGCGACGACTGCCACATGTTGCAACTTCATACGCGTTCTCCCGTAGCCAAAGGTCTCACGGTCCGTGCATCCGGCGGAGACACCGCCGCCGGCGCGGAAACATCCGTCTCGCTCTTCCGTTCCAGCACGAGATAGCCGACTGGGATGACCAGCCGCGTGAACAGCATGTTGGCTGTCAAGCCGCCGATGACCATGATGGCCAGCGGTTGCTGCATCTGGGCGCCCGGGCCCATGCCCAGGGCCAGCGGAAACAAGCCGAGGATCGCCGCCAGGCTGGTCATCAAGATGGGGCGAAAGCGCGTGCGCCCGGCAAGCATGAGGGCCGGCCGCAGGGCCATGCCTTCGTGCCGCAGTTGCTGAATGTATTCCACCAGCAGGATGCCGTTCTTCATGTCGAGCCCGATCAGCAGGATCGCGCCCATGTAGCTCGAAACATTGAGCGGCGTGTTCGTGATCCACAGGGCAAACAGGCCGCTGACCAGTGACAGCGGCTGCGTCATGAAAATCAAGAGCGGCAAAACGACCGACTTGAACTGGAAGGCCAGCATGATGAAGACCAGCAGGATGGCCACGATCATCACGAGCAGCAGGCTTTGAAATGCCTGCTGTTGCTGCAAATAATGGCCGCCCAGATCCCAGCGATAACCCGCGGGCAACTGGAAATTGGACATCCAGTTGCGCACGTCAGCCACCGCGGAGTTGAGGCCGGCCTCGGTCTCATCGAGCTGCGAGGTGACGAACGCGGCCGGCTGCTGGTTCTCCCGGTGCTGCTCGTCGGGCGTGCGCACGGCTTTCACGCGGGCCACGGAAGATAGCAGGACGAAGCGATCGCGGTCCGGCGGGGCCGTGGCGGCAATAGTTCCCGGCGCCGGCGCAGGCAGGTCGGGCAACAGCAGCCATTGATTGAGAAGGCGCTGCGGATCGAAGCCGGAGACGCCGAAGCGCTCCTTGTCCGGATAGCGGACGCGCACATCGGTGATGCGCAGGGCCGATTCGCGCACCTGGGTGGCGATCTGGCCCAGGAAGATGGCATGTAGTTGGCGCTCGACCATGTCGGCGGTCAGACCGCGCCGGGCTGCTTGCTCGCCATCGACCTGAATGAGCAGGTCGGGGTTGCCCTGGAGAACGTTGCTGTTGACTTCCTTGAAGCCGCGGCCCTTGCCCTTGGTCTCGAGGATTTCGCCCACCTTGTCGGCCAGGTCGCGCAGCGTGTTGTGGTCAGGGCCGAACAGCTTGATTTCGATCGGCTTGCTGGCGCCGGAGAGATCGCTCAGCTCGTCGGCCATGATCTGGGCTGTTTCGATCTTGAGCTGGTGCTCCGCGAACATGTCCTTGGCCTGGTCTTCGATCTCATCCATGACATCCTTCAGCGGCCGGCGGCGATATTTGCCACGCAGCCATTGCTTGAGTCCTTCCTTGCCCAGCTCCTTCTCTTTCTCCTTTAGGAGCTTGGCAAAGGCCGGGTTATCCTTTTCCATATCCTTGAAAGTAGGCCGGACAGGCTTGGGAAGCTTGCCGCCGTAAAGCCTGGTGAGCGGATCTTCATCCTCGCGCAGAACGATGGTAATGTCGCCCCGGCTCGTTTGCGTCGCAAACAGTCCGTTCTCGGAACCGGTGCGGCGCACGTAGGATTTGATGTCGGGGTGGTTGGAAATCACTTCCTCGACGCTCTGGAGCATTTTTTCCATTTGTTCGAGAGGCGTCCCTGAGGGTCCCCAGTAGTCAAAGACAAAGGCGCCTTCATCCATGGCGGGCATGAGACCGGTTTCTATGCCCTTCACCCACGGCGCTGGCGGCGGCTTGCCGGCCTCCTGCTTCTTGCGAAAGTCCGGAATGCCTGTGTATAGCACGAAGCCCACGCCCACCGCCGCCACGGACAAGCCCAGCATCACCCACGGCCAGCGCAGGGCCTCGGCGAGCATTGAGTCATAAATGTGCTCGAAGAAGTGATAAATCCGCCCGGGCGGCGGCATCGGTTTGCCGGCCAGGAACTTGGCCGCAAACACCGGAATCAGCGTCAAGCTGATCACCATCGACACCAGCACCGCGATCGATAGCGCCCAGCTCAGCGACGCAAAGAACTGCCCGTAGACGCCGACGATAAACGCCAACGGCACAAAGACGAGGACCGTCGTCAGCGTCGAGCCAACCACGGCGCCCGTGATCTCGCCGGAGGCGGCGTCCACGGGATCGGTGGCCGGCGCATGGGCAGAAGGCGTCGATTCATGCGCTGAAGGCCTCGCTGCATGCGCAGA
>DASZFN010000261.1:0-2819 GCA_035939715.1 Gemmataceae bacterium
TGCGATCGGCCGTCCTCGATTGGAACTGGGTTCCGAGCGGCTCGATGAAGCCGACGATCGTGGAAGGGGAATTGGTGCTCGTGAACAAGCTGGCCTATGATTTGAAATTGCCGTTCACCACCCATCACCTTGCGCAATGGAGCGATCCCGGCCGTGGTGACATCGTCGTGTTTTTTTCTCCCCAGGATGGCGAACGGCTGGTCAAGCGCGTCATCGGCCTGCCCGGCGATACGATCGAAATGAAAGACGACGTGCTCTCGATCAACGGGAAGCCGTTGGAATATAAAGTCGAGGATCCGGCCCCTTATCGTCGCGATATTTTCGAAGATCAGCATCCGGTGGTGGCGAGTGAATCCCTTGGCGGATGTAATCACTTGGTCGTGGCCTTTCCCCGGCGCCTGGCCCTGCGCACTTTCGGCCCTTATGTCGTGCCCACGGGAGAATATTTCATGATGGGCGACTCCCGCGACAACAGCGCCGACTCGCGTTTTTTCGGGGGCGTCAAGCGCGATGCCATTATCGGGAAGGCCACCATCGTGCTGCTCTCATTCGATCCACAGCGGTATCTGCTGCCGAGGCCTGGCCGCTTTTTTCATTCCCTGGCGTTGAAGCAGAGTTGAGCCGTGCAACGAGGTAGGGCTCGCTCCCCGAGCGGGCCGCGGCGCGTTGGGGGCAACGCGCCCTACCTAAAGGCGGGCATCACGCTTCGCATTTCAGCACGAAGACCGAGCCGTTCTCGGTGCCGACGGCGAGGAACTGATCATCGGGCGACCACGCAAGTTTTGTTGCGGCCGTGGGCATGCGGACGGTGGCGCGGAGCGGTTGCTTGCGTTCGGGGCTCCACAACACGAGTCCGCCGTCCTGCGAGGCGGTGGCGAGCAGGCCGTGGTCGTGTTGGAACGCCAGTGCGCACACAGGTGCGTCGTGCGGTAGCATCAAGGGCGTGCGGCCGTCGGGCCCGGCGCCGGAGCAATCCCAGATGCAGGCATCGCTCCCGCCGCTGGTGGCGAGCCAGCGCGAGGTGTGGTCGAAGGCAAGATGCTTCACCTTGCCCTCGTAGCCGCTCATGTGGAATTCCTGGTCCTGCCCGGGCAGCCACAAATGGACGCTCGGGTCCTGGTTGCCGGAGACGAGCCATCGGCCGTCGGGCGACCAGACGAGCGCGTGGATGCCATTGGCGTAAGGAAATTCCTTTTGCGCGATGAAATCGTCGGCATCCCACAGGCATACGCCGCCGAAATAAGCCACGGCCACGCATCCGCCCGACGGCTGCCACGCGAGCGCGGTGATGGTCTTGGGCGCGGGCTTGAAGGCGTGAATGACGGCGCCATCGGCCGCGATCGCGCGGAGTTCCTTGCCCGCGGCAGCAATTAAGAAGCCAGAAGCCAGAGGCCTGATGCCAGAAAGGATTTTCTGTTCTTCAGCTTCTGGCATCTGGCTTCTGTCCTCTGGTTTCTGGATCGTTCTCCACGCCAATTGTTCGACCCACGCCTTGCCGAGGGAGGCGGTGGCGGTGTGCTGGCCGCTCGCGGCATCCCAGAACTTCACTGCGCCATCCTGGCCGCCGGTGGCAAGCAGGCTAGAGGCCAGAGGCTGGAGGTCAGAGGTCGGAATTTCTGGCTTCTGGTCTCTGGCCTCCGGCTTCTGCAACGCTGGCATCCAAGCCAGCGCGTTCGTGCCATTTTCATGGCCGGGCAGCTCATGCTGCTTGGCGCCGTCGGCGGCGAAAGAAATCGAAACCGGGCCGGCGGCGGATGCGGCGGCCAGAACGAGCTGAGAGTCAAGAGCTGAGAGCTGAGAGCCGAAGCCGGACCAGGCGAGGTCGATGACGTAGTCGTCGAGCTGTGCCGCCCAGTGCTTGGTGAGGTTCATTCAGCAGAAGCGAGTAGCGGGTAGTGGGTAGCGAGTAGAGAAAAATCAGCCGTTCTGAATTCTCACTCCCTTGTGGGCGGGGTGCCCTCACCCCGCATGAGATCCTATGGCGGGTGAGGGCACCCGCCCCACATTAATTCTCATGCTCACTACCCGCTACTCGATGCTCGCTACTTTACGCCCGACAGGGCGTGCCGGCCGCGTTCGAAGGCGCCGCGGGGCCGGTCCGTCTTGCTGGCCGAATTTTGTGCCGGCTTCTTCTCGTTTTTCCATTGCCGGCGCAGCTCTTCCGCGCGGCGGATGAGTTTGGGCGCGGGAGAATCCGCGCCCAGCGGCGTGCTGGGCAGCGAAAGTTTCAAGTCAGGCGTGATCCCGAGTTCTTCCAGCCGCCGGAAAACGGTTTTCATCGCACGGGCTTCGTCACGGAAGAAAACACTTCCACGGATGCGGACGAACTGCCAGCCGAGACGCTCAAGAATTGCCTGGCGTCCCATGTCTTCCTGGAGCTGCTCCGGGCTTTGGTCGCGTTCGCCGTCGCACTCGACGGCCAAGCGCTTTCCATTGCCGGACACCACCATGTCCATCCGGTAGCTGCCGACTTTGTATTGTGGCTGCACCACATAACCGGCCTCGGCCAGCTGTTTCGCCACGCGCTCTTCGAGGATCGACTCAGTCCGGTCCAGCAGCTTCTTGAGTTCGCGTTCCCACGCCCCTGGATCGATGGCGTGCTCGATCAGCCGGCGCCGGTAATCCCCGGGCTTGAGGTCGGTGGCGTGATTGAGGCTGTGGACCACCCAGAGCTGGTTGCGCGCGCGGCTGACGGCGACGTTGAAACGTTTCTTGAAAATTTTCTTCGGTCCTTCCTGGCGCAGCGGCAGCGGTGACGCCGACGTGGGCGTGTCCACCACGGAGAGAAACATCACGTCGCGTTCGTCGCCCTGGAACTG